>DATBWU010000054.1:0-3424 GCA_036514635.1 Anaerolineae bacterium
CCGCTGCGCCTAATGAATCGGGCTAGTCGGATTCATCCGACGCTGGGGTGTAGCCCGCCGAGTTCATCGGCGGGGCGGGCGCACGCTGGCAACGGCCCAAGTTTCTGGGTAGCGCAGCGAAGGGTCTCGGCTTGTCGGGCAGAGATTCTTCGCTGCGCTCAGAATGACAATCTGCGGAGTTATTTCTTGACAAGCCCTAAGGTCGTGTATTGTTACGTGCGAATCGCGCACGAGGATTGCCAACGCACCAGTTTCTTTGAGAAACCACGTTTCTACTTGCCGTACAACGCCTCGAACCGATCTGCGGCTGTATCCAGCCGATACATCTCTTCAACTCGCGATCGGGCAGCGCTGCCCAGCGTGCGCTGACGAAGCGGATCGCTCAACACCGATAAGATCGCCTGTGCCAGTCGCAGCGGATCGCCCGGCGGAGCGGTCAGCGCTGCCTCCGGCGCAAGATCATTCAGCGCGCCGACGGCCGTGCCGACGATCGGCACGCCGCACGCCGCCGCTTCGATCACGGCCATCCCTTGCGCCTCGTGCACAGACGATTGAACGAACACGGCTGCCTGCCGATACAACTCCGGCAAGTGCTCTCTCCGCACTTCGCCTGCAAAGATTACGTGATCTGAAATCCGTAATTCATCAGCCTGCGATTGCAGAACATTGCGAAGCCTCCCCGCGCCGACAAGCATCAGTTTCGCCGCCGGCTCGCGATCGACCACGAAGCGAAACGCACGAATCAGATCGGCCTGGGCCTTTACCGGCTCCAACGAGCCGACATTCAGGGCAGTAACGGGCATCTCTTGATGCCGGTTCCCGTGCCGATCCGCTCCTGCGAACATTTCCACATCGACGCCCAACGGCGCAAGCACCACGCGCTCCGCAGGCACGTCGGGCACAGTTTGACGCACAGCATTGAGCAGACTTTGTGATCCAACGGTGACGGCGTCGGCGCGGCGCAACACCCAACGCATCAAGTCCAACCGCCAGCGCTGACCGGCCAACCCGTAGCCGATAGCAGGCAGCCAGGCCAGTTCGCCGCCGGCAACACTGACAACCATCCGCAGGCCGAGCCGGCGCTTGAGCCAGGCAGCGATCACACCCGGCTCGTACACCCAGAAAGTGTGCAACACATCGAACCGCTGGCGACGATGCTCGCGCGTCACTTCATTGATCGCGGCACGCCATACGCCGGGCAACACCCATCGCCCGCGATTCGCGCCACCGATCGAGTGTACCGTCGCGCCGAAGACCGGGTAGCGATCGCGCCGATACGGGTACTGCAATGCGAAGATGTGCAAGTCGTGCCGCGCCGCTAGCACGCGCGCCAGATCGAGCAAGGCTGGAATGCACCAGTCGTGCTCGTCGCTGCTGAAGCCTGGCACGATCCAGCCGATCTTCATGGCGATCCGCTCGCACTCAATATACAGCGCGGCCCTGCGAAGCGTGCCGCAACCGAAACGTGGTCCACGAATCTCCACGTGATCGCCCGGCACAGAGCGCGGTTAGACCTAACCCCCTGGCCCCCTTCCCTACAAGGGAAGGGGGAAACGCGCTCCCCTCTCCTGTAGGAGAGGCTGCCGAAGGCGTGGGGAGAGGTTCACCACAGCCTTGAACAATGTGTAGGGTGGAAACGTAGCGATCGGCGACATCGTCGTGTGGGCCATGAGCCAGTCGAAGCTCACGCCCGGCTCGTGACCGCGCCACTGGCCGTTCACGTTCTCAACGTCGAGCAGCACATACACGGTTGGATTCCGGCGCGTGAGATCGTCGAGCGATGCCGCATTCTGATAATACAACTCCACGACGTTCAGGCGCGTGTAGTGCTGTAGCGTCAGCGTCAATCCGAAACTGATCAGCGTGGCATCCTGCGGCACAAGTTGCTCGACCCGATACGCGATGGTCTTGCTCGCGTTCTGCGTGGTCAGGAACTCGCCGAGCATCGAGTACGACCAGACTGACATGCCCACGAGCGATAGAGCGACGCCGGCCGGCACGATCCAGCGCCTCGCGAATCGTTGCCATAGGTCGCTCACGCCTACGCCGGCCAACGCGACGAGAGGCAGGTAAAGCGACAGGCCGAAGCGAAAGTTCTCGTAAGGGATGCCGGCCAGAAAGAGATACACGGCGGCGCTCCATCCCACCAAGAGCGCGAGCGGCCATCGGGCGCGCTCGCGCCACGCCCAGGCGATGCCCCACAGCGCCGCCAGGCCGAAGAGTGGAAACAGATAAGCCGGATGCCCGGCGGGCTGCGCATAGAACAGGCCGACGGGCAACGCGTATTCAAAGTGTCCATCGACGTTGTCGAACTGCGAGCGGAAGGCATTGGTGGGATTCCAGCCCAGCAGCCAACTGTGCAGCAGCCCTTCGGGTCGATTGAGACTGAGCGACACTTGCGGCAGAAGAATCAGCGCCGCGCTCAACGCGGGCAGCAGGATCAGCCACCAAGCGCGTCGTTGTCGCAACTGGCCCAACGCATACACGGCGAAAGCCGGAACCAGCAGAACGTACAGCCAGCGCGAAACGATCGACAGCGCCAGCGCCGCGCCCGCCGCGAGTAAGTGGCCGGCACTTGACCTCACCAGCAGCCACGCGGCGAGCGTCGCCCAGAACAACGCGGGCATATCGGCCATGATGCTGACCGATGATAAGATCGGCTGCCCGGCCACGGCGATGATCAGGCCGGACACAATGCCCGCGCGCGAGTGCGCGCTTGGGAACAGATCGCGACACAACCAGTATGCCAGTGGAGCGAGCGCCGCGCCGGTCAGCAGGCTGGCCAGTTGTGCCGCGAGCGGCGACCGACCAAACACCCCCATGAACATCGCCGCCAGCGCGGGATAGCCGTTGGGCCAGAAGAAATCAGTCGGCGGCAATTCGCCGCGCGGCAGTCGATCCGCAATCGCAATCGACTGTTGATAGTAAGCGAAGGCATCCTGCCCGTACAGTCCGTCGAATTGCCAACCGACAGTGACCGCGACGCGAATCAGCAGCGCGACGAGGAAGAGAGCCACGGGCGCTCTCACCGGCCCGGCTCCACGACGCACACGCCGTACAGGTGCCGGGGCAGCGCCGGCCTGAGCATCGACTTGAGATTGGCGCGCCAGAGTTGAGGATACTGCTTGAGAGTCAGCCCGCTCGTGCGCAATTGCCGAAGGTCGCCAAAATCCAGGTAGGCTTTGGTCGGCCTGAGGAACAACTCGAAATCGAAGCGGTCGCGATAACGCTTGCGCGTCGCTTCGACCTGGCGCGCTTTCACGCGAGTGTCGCGAAAGAACTGCAAGCCGGTGGCGATCAACATACCGCCGGATGCCAGCATCGGCCGGGCAGCCTCGATGCAAGCCGGCGGGTCGGCGAAGAACTGCAAGCAGCGATTGAGGATGACAACGTCGAAGTGCTCGCCCAGCACGGATAGATCGGA
>DATBWU010000055.1:0-5859 GCA_036514635.1 Anaerolineae bacterium
GTGCCAGGGTAAGAATCGCTGCTATCGAACGGCTTGCATTGCAATCCAGCGAACTCGCCCATATGGAATATGACTTCCTGTTCGACAAGGAGCGCCATCTATTGACCATCGGGTACAACGTGAGTGAACGCCGGCAAGACGCGAGTTATTACGACCTGCTTGCTTCGGAAGCGAGACTGTACAGTTTTTTGGCGATTGCGCAGGGACATCTGCCGCAGGAGAGCTGGTTCACGCTGGGGCGCCTGCTTACCACCGCCGGTGGAGAGCCGATTCTCCTTTCGTGGGGCGGATCGATGTTCGAGTACCTGATGCCGCTTCTGGTGATGCCGACGTATGAAAACACGCTGCTCGACCAGACCTATAAGGCGGTTGTGGCCAGGCAGATAGAATATGGAGAGAAGCGCGGGGTGCCGTGGGGCATTTCGGAATCGGGCTACAATATGATAGACGTCCGTCTTAACTACCAGTACCGGGCCTTCGGCGTGCCCGGCCTGGGGCTCCGGCGCGGGCTCGCCGGGGACCTGGTAATTGCGCCCTATGCTTCGGCGCTTGCGCTGATGGTGGCGCCCGAGGAAGCATGTATGAACCTCGAGCGACTCTCCGCTGAAGGGTTTGAAGGAAAATACGGCTTCTATGAAGCGATCGACTACACACCTTCACGTCTGCCGCGCGGACAATCGAGCGCCGTGGTCCGGTCCTTCATGGCGCATCACCAGGGTATGAGCCTGCTCTCGCTGGCCTATCTGCTTCTGGACCGTCCGATGCAGAAGCGCTTTGAGGCGGAGCCGGTGTTCCAGGCAACCATGCTGCTGCTCCAGGAGCGGGTGCCGAAGGCGACGGCGTTTTATTCGCACATTGCCGAGCTCTCCGACCTCCAGGGCGCTTCCCGCGGTACGGAGACGCCGATGCGCGTTTTCAGCAGCCCGGATACGCCGGTCCCTGAAGTGCAGTTGTTGTCCAACGGCAGATACCACGTGATGATCACGAATGCGGGGGGCGGTTACAGCCGCTGGAAGGACATCGCCGTGACACGCTGGCGCGAAGACAGCACCCGCGACAACTGGGGCACGTTCTGTTACCTCCGCGACGTGGCGAGCGGAGAGTTCTGGTCAACCGCATATCAGCCGACGCTTAAGAGATCGGCCAAAGAATCGAATGACTACGAGGCTATCTTCTCGGAGGCAAAAGCGGAGTTTCGCTGCCGGAACCACGACTTTGACACCCACACCGAGATCGCCGTTTCACCCGAGGATGATATCGAACTGCGCCGGACCACCATCACGAATCGCGCCCGGATACGCAGGACGATCGACGTCACGAGTTACGCGGAAGTGGTCCTCGCACCGTCCGCCTCTGACGCGCTGCATCCGGCGTTCAGCAATCTCTTTGTTCAGACCGAGATCATCCGCCATAGGCAGGCGATCCTCTGCACCCGCCGTCCCCGCTCTCGGGAAGAGCAGCCACCGTGGCTGTTCCATCTCATGGCCGTGCACGGGGCGGAGGTCGGGGAAGTCTCCTATGAGACGGACCGCATGCAGTTCATCGGCCGCGGAAACACGGTCGCCCATCCACAAGCGATGAGCGGGGCAGCTGGTTTTTTTACGGGGGCGCTCTCGGACAGCCAGGGCTCGGTGCTTGATCCGATCGTCGCTGTACGGTATCGGATAACCCTCGAGCCGGAAGAATCGGCAACGATCAATATTGTCTCCGGCATCGGCGAAACCCGTGACGCAGCCTTAAGCCTTGTGGAGAAATACCAGGACCGGCATGTCGCGGACCGCGTCTTTGAGCTGGCGTGGACACATAGCCAGGTGCTCCTGCAGCAGCTCAATGCCACAGAGGCCGATGCACAGCTCTATGGACACCTTGCCGGCTCGGTGATCTATGCCAATTCTTCGCTGCGCGCGGAACCGGGCGTCATCATCAACAACCGCCGGGGGCAATCCGGTCTCTGGGGCTACTCCATTTCGGGCGATTTGCCGATCGTGCTGCTGCAGATTGAAGATCCGGCCAATATCGACCTGGTGCGCCAACTCGTACAGGCCTACGCATACTGGCGTCTGAAAGGACTGGCGGTGGACCTGGTGATCTGGAACGAAGATCACGCCGGTTACCGGCAACTTCTGCAAGACCAGATCATGGGGCTCATTGCCTTAGGCATCGAAACCGGCGTGACCGATCAACCAGGCGGTATTTTCGTAAGACCTGCGGACCAGATATCGAACGAGGACCGCATCCTGCTCCAAACCGTTGCCCGCGCCATCATCATTGACAGCCGGGGAACACTGGCGGAGCAGACCATTCGTCGCGGTCCTGGGGAAGTAACCGTGCCGTTCCTTACCTTGACCCGGACCCACCGCTCCGAACCCCTGACAATCGCCGCGTTGCCTCGCCTTGATCTGACATCCTTCAACGGGCTGGGCGGATTCACCCCGGATGGGCGCGAGTACATCATTACGACCGCGCACGGGCAGGTGACGCCGGTGCCGTGGGTGAATGTGCTGGCAAACCCGCATTTCGGGACAATTGTTTCGGAAAGTGGAGCTGCTTACACCTGGAGCGAGAATGCCCATGAGTTCCGCCTCACTCCCTGGGGGAACGATCCTGTTTGCGATTCGAGCGGAGAGGCGTTTTACCTCCGTGATGAAGAGCGCGGCCACTTCTGGTCCCCCACGCCGCTGCCCAGCCGCGGGGCGACGCCTTACGTCACCCGCCACGGCTTCGGCTACAGCGTCTTCGAACACACGGAGCGAGGTATCCGCTCCGAGCTGTGGGTTTACGTGGCCATGGATGCACCGATCAAGTTCTCGGTGCTGAAAGTAAGAAACGAGTCGGGCCGATCGCGTCGACTCTCCGCCACCGGATACGCGGAATGGGTTCTTGGAGATCTGCGACCGAAGTCGACAATGCATGTAGTCACCGAAGTTGACCCCAACACCGGCGCGCTCTTTGCGCGGAACTCCTACAACACGGAGTTCGCTGACCGGGTCGCCTTTTTCGATGTGGACGACGCGCCTCGGACCGTGAGCGGCGACAGGACCGAGTTCCTCGGGCGCAACAACACGCTCCGGAATCCCGCGGCGATGGCCCGGTCGCGCCTCTCCGGCAGGGTGGGGACCGCGTTGGACCCCTGCGCCGCTATCCAGGTTCCCTTCGATCTGGCCGACGGGCAAGAGCGCGAGATCATCTTCAGGCTCGGCGCAGGGCGGGATGTTGATGACGCCGGCAAATTAGTGCGTCGCTTCCGGGGACCCGTTGCCGCGCGTGGCACACTCGAAAAGGTGTGGCAGTACTGGAATCACACGATTAGCGCAGTGCAAGTGGAAACACCCGACCCATCCGTCAATATCCTGACCAATGGCTGGCTCTTGTACCAAACTCTGGCGTGCCGCATTTGGGCGCGCAGCGGATACTACCAGTCGGGGGGCGCCTTCGGTTTCCGCGACCAGTTGCAGGACGTGATGGCGCTCATCCACACCGAGCCGCGGCTCGTGCGTGAGCATCTCCTTTTGTGCGCGGCCCATCAGTTCAAGGAGGGTGATGTCCAGCATTGGTGGCATTCTCCGTCGGGCCGGGGCGTACGTACACACTGTTCGGACGATTTCCTCTGGTTGCCGTTGACTGCCTCCCGCTACGTCCTGAACACCGGAGACACCGGTGTATTGGATGAACCCGTCCACTTCATTGAGGGCCGCCCGGTAAACGCCGATGAGGACTCGTATTATGATCTTCCCATTCGGTCTGAACAAAAGGCCAGTTTGTACTATCATTGTGTGCAGGCAATCATGAAGGGTCTTAGTTTTGGAAAGCATGGCCTGCCGCTCATTGGCTCGGGTGATTGGAACGACGGCATGAATATGGTGGGTGAACACGGTAAAGGCGAAAGCGTTTGGCTGGGGTTCTTCCTTTATGACGTGCTCATGCGGTTCACTGAAATTGCACGCCTGCATGGTGACCTGCCCTTTGTCGAACGCTGCCAGAGGGAGGCGGCTCAACTGCGCCGGAATATCGAGCAGAATGGCTGGGATGGTGCGTGGTACCTCCGCGCTTTTTTCGATGATGGCTCGCCACTCGGTTCGGCGGGTAATCCCGAATGCCAGATTGATTCTATTGCGCAAAGCTGGTCTGTTCTCTCCGGCGCCGGGGATGCCAAACGCTTGCGCATGGCAATGGAAGCAGTGGATAAGCGCCTCGTTCGACGGGACCATGCGCTGATCCAACTCCTATCCCCGCCCTTCGATAAGTCGAATTTGAATCCCGGCTATATAAAGGGGTACGTCCCTGGGGTCAGGGAAAATGGCGGGCAGTACACTCATGCTGCGATCTGGGCGGCGATGGCATTTGCAAAGTTAGGCGACAGCCGTCGGGCGTGGGAACTGCTGGCAATAATCAACCCGGTGAGCCATGGGAGATCACCGGAGGAAATTGAAACCTACAAAGTAGAACCATACGTTGTAGCAGCCGACGTATATGCGGTTTCACCACACATAGGCCGCGGTGGATGGACATGGTACACAGGATCGGCAGCATGGATGTACCGGCTAATTCTGGAATCACTCCTTGGGCTGAGGCTTGAAGTAGACAAACTGCGTTTCGAGCCGTGCCTTCCGGCAGATTGGAAGATGTTCAAGGTACATTACCGATACCGGGAAACTATCTATCATATCACTATCCAGCAAACGCCCGTGGGCAGCGGCGAGACGAGTGTGGCCATCGATGGCGCCCTGCAACACGACAAGGCTATTCCCCTTGTTGATGACCATCAGGAGCACACGGTCGAGGTGAGGATACATGTTGAAGAAGGATGAGAAAAAGTACACCTGTACCTTTTTTTGTCCCCTATTGAAATTAAAATGTCAATAAACCAGCCTGACCCTGTCACCCTGTTTGCTCTCTTTCAAATTTGTAGCCAGTGCTTTATTTTCTCACTCACAAGTTTAAAGTACCAATATAATTGCTCTAAGTGCATATATTCTCATCTTCCAGAAAGTCAACGGAATAATTTTCATTAGATACATAGATATGTACTTCATTAGTAACACATTCAAATATTATATCGCCTGCAGAATTCTGTGTAATTGTGTTATATAACCCTTGTCGATATAACCCTTGACATGAAAGATTCTTAAGGCATATATTGAGACACGGATGAGCATCTTAAATACCTGCCACTATTCATATCAAAACATAGATGAGGAGTAAACTACTATGGAAGAAAAGCATATGGAGGTTGTTCCCGGCCTTGCAGGCATCCCCGCCGCAGAATCTGCCATAAGCTATGTGGACGGTGAAAAGGGGATACTGGAATACAGGGGCATACCGGTTGAACTCCTTGCAGAAAAAAGCACATTCCTTGAGGTTGCATATCTCCTTCTTTTCGGCAAACTGCCAAATGCAGCTGAATACAAAAACTTCCAGAACGATATAACCTACCACACACGGCTCAAGGTAAAGATATTAAGGATGATAGAGTTTCTGCCTGAGAACGGTCATCCCATGGAGTATCTTCAGTCTGTGGTGGCTGCCATGGGCATGTATTATCCTGCAAGGGATGTGATGAGCGAGGAGGTGCGCTACAGCTCCATCATAAGGCTTATTGCAAAGATGCCTACAATAGTTGCGGCCTGTGAAAGGCTCAGGCACGGTGATGCGCCAATCCCGCCCAATAACGATTTATCCTTTGCAGCAAATTTCTATTACATGCTTTTTGAAAAGGCCCCTGACCGGTTTACAGAAAAGATAATTGACGCAATGCTCATCCTCCATGCAGACCACACAATGAATGCCTCCACATTCAGCGCCAGGGTTGTGGGTTCAACACTGGCAGACCCCTATACCATTGCGGCTTCTGCCATAGGG
>DATBWU010000056.1:0-9177 GCA_036514635.1 Anaerolineae bacterium
TCACAGTATCAACCTGGCCCGCTTCTACGTGCCCGACCTGCCGGTGGACACGCCAACCAAGACGCATCTGGTCGATCTGTCCGATCAATATTATGCCGAATCGCTGCGCCTCAACCCGAACGACGCCTCGCTGTGGCGCGAGTGGGCCGAATTCAAGCTGACCTATCGAGGCGATCCGGGCGGCGCGCTGGAGACCTTGCGCGTGTCGGTGCAGTTAGATGATCGTTTTATCCCTTCTTACTTGACGATGAGTGACGCTTATCTCGCTCAAGGCGATCTGGATCGCGCCGTACAGTCGATCGATCGGGCGCTGGCGCTTCAGCCCGATCTGCCGGAGGCCGTGAGCCGGCAGGCGTTCGTGTACTTTCAGCAAGGGCGCTTCGAGGAGTCGATCGCGGCGTACATGAAGTACATTCAGCTCGCGCCGGATGCGCCCAACGTGTGGGAAGCGCACAAGAACATCGCACTGCTGCGCGAGCAGTTGGGCGATGTCGCTGGCGCGCTTCAAGCGGCGCAAGCCGCACTGGCCCGCGCACCGCAAGACGTGCAGCCGCAGCTCGCCGATTGGATCGATCAACTGCGGGCGAGGCTCAACACCCCATAGTCAGTAGATCGAAAACACATGGAACGCCGACTTCAGTCGGCGATCCGTGATCTACTAATAGTTGTTTTCAACCGATTGATCGATTGTCGCGTTCAGCGATCCGCGGTCATTCCTCTGCGGCCTCGATCGAGCTGAGGTGATCGGCACTTTTCGCAGACCCCCGCAGCGACACATGCGCCGCGCTGCGCGCAGCGCAGTGCGGTGAGCGGAGGGGGCAAAGTGCCGGTCACTTTAGTTCACCCTCTCAAATCGTCCCACCGACCTGCTATGGTCTCGTAACTGTAGCGAAACCCCGACCCGATGGGGATTGCCCTACACTAGCGCTGATTTATCCGCCGAATACAACGCGGGTACTCCGTATCGTAGCCGTGTGTCCGGCGAAAGGAGAGAGGCTTGTGGAACTAGAGCAAAGAGTCAAAGCGCTCGAATACGAAATGAAGATCCTCAAGAACGAAGTTCAGCGCACGCTGCTCGATATTCAGGAGCAGATCCTGATTCACTACTACCCGGCGCTTCGCCTGGAAGAGTCCGGAACGCCGGAGGGCGCTATTCAAGCGCTGGAGGCGGTGCACGCCAAGCAAGCCTCGCTCGGCCCGCCGCCGGCGACGCCGCCGCCGGTCGCGAAGAAAGTGACGCTCGAAGAGATTCGCGCCGGCCAGCGCGAGGCTACTCCGCCCAGCGCGAACGTGAAGGCTGCTCCGGACCCGACCAGGCTCTCCGAGTGGGCCGGCAGCGCGTCGGCGAAGATCGGCGCGCAACGCACGGCGCGCCTGATCGACGCGGCCGCGGCCAAAGGTGTTGTGCCTGAGCCGATGAAGGATACGCTCTTGCGCGTGGCCGCGCTGAACAAAGAACCGGCCCCTGAAAAAGTCGCCGTGAACGATGTCTTGGCGCTTCTGCTCAAGTTCTACGAACTGGCCGGGCGCGCTTCGGACGTGGAAGAAGCGCTGGTCGTGATCGAGGAGGCGAACCTTGGATAAGATGATCGTCACCGGTCTGCTGGTCATCGCCGGCGTCCTCTCGGCGGTAATGGCGTTCAACGCCCTCTTCCCGGCCATCGCGCAGAGCGGCGATGCGATGACGGGCATGGAGCGGCGACTCGACGATCGCCTGAAGAGTCAGGTGGAAATCATTCACGCCGCGCGCTCCGGCGACACGGCGCTGGTGTGGGCCAAGAACGTCGGATCGAGCCGTCTCGTCGGGCTGGCGTCCGTCGACGTGTTCTTCGGGCCTGAGGGCAATTTCACGCGCATCCCGTACGGGTCGGGCACGCCGCATTGGGAATACACTATCGAGAACGGCACGGAGTGGACGCCGGCGGCCACCGTGAAGATCAGCATCGTCAACTACACTTTTTCCGGGCCGGGCACGCGCTACTTCGTGAAGGTCGTCCTGCCGAACGGCGTGGACGACGAATATACCTTCAGCGATTGAACTATGGAAACCGTCATCACTGCGCTCATCGTCATCGGGTTGATGGTTCTGTCGATTCTGGGATTGACCGAGCGCTCGCTGTCGGGGCAGGCCGCCCTGGCCGAGGCCAACCGGCTGATGCAGGAGCGCGTAGCCGAGCGCAGCCGCACTGAGCTGACTGTCGTGAGCGCGACGACGACTGTCTTCGGCGATTATGTGGAAGTGACGCTCAAGAACACCGGCTTCACCAAGCTGGCCGATTTCGATCAATGGGATGTCATTTTGCAGTACACGGATGGATCGGGCGGGCAGCACGTCGGCTGGTACGGCTATCCGGCGCAGTGGACATCGCACATTTATCAAGCGACGTCGCCGCCCACGTCGGAGGTCTTCGATCCCGGCATTCTGAACCCAGGCGAAGAGATTGTGCTTCAGGTGGGCGTGTCGCCCGCCGTCGGCACGGGCACGACGAACCTGGCTACCGCCGCCACACCGAACGGCATCACGGCGACGGCGGTTTTCACACGCTAGGGAGGATAGCCGCATAGAGGCTCTGATGTCCTCAGGCACCCACACGAGGCGTGTCCACCGATCCGGTGCGCTGGATTTCCTGACCAAGCCTGTGAAAGCCAAGGAGCTGGTCGAGCGTGTGAAATCAGTGCTGTGGACGTTGGACCTGACCACGTAACAATCCCGCTCACATCGCCACAAACCACCTCGCCCGATCGCATTCTCGGTAGATCACGGAGACACATGGAACGCCGACTTCAGTCGGCGCAAAGTGCCCCAATGCCGACTTTAGTCGGCGATCCGTGATCTACCGATTCTGCTCTACTGTCCTCATTGTAGTCTTGCGGCCCATTGGTTGAAATGGGGCCGTAACAACACCGAAACCCCTTCGGGTGTGTGTTTATGTTACCCTTCAACCGTTGGAGAGCACATGGTTGTCGGCTCTGACGCACGGTGCGCCGCTGGCACGTGAGTCGTCGCAGCGGTGATAAGTGATTGCTGCACGAGCGTGGAAAGCAGATATGGCAGGCAAGCAGAAAAAGGTCATGCTCATTGAGAGCGACCTGCAAATGATCGAGCTGATCCGCTATCCCCTGGAGGAAGAGGGCTACGCGGTGGTCGCGACGAAGGACGGGCCGGAAGGCCTGCGGCGTATCCGCACCGAGCAACCGAACCTGGTGTTGGTCAACTTCAATTTGCCGACGATGAAAGGCAGCCAGGTCGCCAAGACGATTCGCAAGGACCCGGTGACCGATCAGGTCCGCATTGTCCTGATCGCGGACGAGTCACAACTGGAGACGCTGGAGATCGGCCCTGGCTCCAGCGTCGACGATTTCCTGATCAAGCCCTTCGGCCCGGTCGAGTTGATCACCAAGATCAAGCCGTTGATGGTCACCGAAGACGAGCAGGTGAAGATGATCTCGACCGGCAACGGCGACCTGGACGCCAAGATAGGCGGCGGCGTGCCGATGGGGTCGTTGACGCTGATCGAGGGCGATTCGGGCGCGGGCAAGTCGGTGCTGTCGCAGCAGATGATGCACGGCTGCCTGGTCGATGGCTATAAGCTGTCATTGTTCACCAGCGAGAACGCGGTCAAGAGCCTGGTCAAGCAAATGCGCAGCCTGAACCTGGACATCCTGGACTATCTGCTGCTGGACAAGTTGCGCATTTTCCCCATCGAGACGGCGCGGCTGGGGCGGGATGCTCCGCCGACGCTGATGCGGGCCATCCGGCGCGAAAAAGGGCGCAACATGATCTTCATCGATTCGCTCACTTCATCCATCCCACAGTCGTCCGACAAAGAAGTTCTGGGGTTCTTTGAGGAGAGCAAGCGGCTGTGCGGGGAAGGCACGACCGTTCTCGTCGTCGTGCATTCGCACGGCCTGACGCGCGAGCTGCTCACCCGCATCCGCTCGCTGTGCGACGCGCACCTTCAACTCCGCACCGAAGAAGTGGGCAACAAGCTGGTCAAGACGCTGGAAGTGACGAAGGTGCGCGGCGCGGAGCAGACCACCGGCAACATCATCAGCTTCGAGGTGGAGCCGGGCTGGGGCATCCGCGTGATTCCTATCAGCAAAGTGAAGGGCTGATCGAATATGGCGCAAGTGGTCTTGCCCTTTGCCCACGACCCCAACGCGGCCAGTTGCGATCACGGGCCGAGATGCAGTCTCAATTCGGTGCTGCCCAAGCCCCTGCAAGAGCAGGCCGGCAAGAACACTTTCCTGTCCGACTATCTGCATTGGGTGCCGATGAGCGACGTTGGCGTGCCGACGTATTATTCCAAACTGTCGCGCGACTTGCAGTATCTCGAGCGGCGCAATCTCATCTACCCGATCGACGGCGGCCTATATACGCACATCTATCCCGACGACAAAGGTGAGCGCGACTTCTACGTCGCCATCGAGCCAAGCACCACCATCGATTTGAGCGCCGTCACTTCACGGGTGGAAGTGAAATTGATGGACTTCGTCGAATCGATCGGCGCGGCGGAGACGGAAGACGAGAAACGCGAGGCGCTGCTCCGGGCCATCGACGCCAGCGTCGGCACCAACGGCGCTTCGGGCAAAGTACATGTCACGCCGCGTGAGATGGAGGCGCTACGCTACCTCCTGCTACGCGACAAGATCGGCTTTGGCCTGCTGGCCCCGCTGCTGCTCGACCCGTATATCGAAGACATCTCGTGCAGCGGCGTCGGCCCGATCTTCGTCGAGCACAAGATCTTCAAGAGCGTGCAGACGACGATTCGCTTCGACACCGAGGAAGAGCTGGACGAGTTCGCGATCTGGTTGGGCGAATGGATCAAGCGCCCGGTCACCGTGCGCAATCCGATCGTCGACGCCGTTCTGCCCGACGGGTCCCGCATCAACATCGTCTACGGCACGGACGTGTCCAAGCGCGGCAGCAACTTCACCATCCGCAAGTTTGCCAGCGTTCCGACCAGCGTGACGGAGCTGGTGGAGTTTGGGACGATGGATTACATGATGGCGGCGTACCTGTCCTTCGTGCTGGAAGAAGGCATGAATCTGTTCGTCGTCGGCGCGACGGCCTCCGGCAAGACGACGACCATGAACGCCATCACGACGTTCATTCTTCCCGACAAGAAGATCGTCAGCATCGAGGACACGCCCGAGCTGCAAGTGCCGCACAAGAACTGGATCCGCGAGACGACGCGCGGCTCGTCGAAGGACAATACCGGCTCGGAAGTGGGCATGTTCGACCTGCTCAAAGCCGCGCTGCGTCAGCGCCCCGACCGGATCATCGTCGGCGAAATCCGCGGTGAGGAAGGCGCGATTGCGTTTCAGGCGATGCAGACCGGCCACGGCGTGATGTCCACTTTCCACGCGGCGTCGGTGGAGCGCTTGATCCAGCGTCTCACCGGCACGCCGATCAACATCCCCAAGTCGTACATTGATAACCTGGACATCGTGTTGATCCAGCAGGCGGTGAAGATCGCCGGCAAAGGCATGGCCCGCCGCGTGACGAGCATCAACGAGATCGTCGGCTACGATCCTGCGACCGAGAGCTTCTCGTACATCGAAGCCTTCCGTTGGAACCCGGCCACCGACGCATTCGACTTTCCGGGCTTCATGAACAGTTTCCTGCTGGAAGAGAAAATCGCGCCCAAGCGCGGCATCCCGCCGTTCAAGCGCAAAGTCATCTACACCGAGTTGAAGCGCCGCGCCAAGATTTTCGAGCGGCTGCACAAGGAACGAAAGCTGAAGAACTTCTATGACGTCTTTAGCGTCCTCGCGGAAGCGCACCGTCAAAAGCTACTTTGAAGAAGTCTCGGCCTTCGAGATTTTCTACCAGCTGGCTTACATGTCGGCCACGTCGGCGGCCGGCATCAGCCGTGCGCGCGTGTTCCAGTTGGCGCGCCAGCTGCCCACCATCCCGGCCCGCTACTTCAAGAAGATTCACGAAGTGGCCGAGAACATGCGCTACAATTACCCCGACGCCGTGCGCATGGTCGGCGAGCAGGTGCCGGCGGACGACATCAAGACCTTTTTGTTGAGGCTGTCGGACGCGCTGCGCTCCGGCGAGCCGCTGGCCGGCTTTTTGACGCGCGAAGCCGGTGTGCAGGGCGAGCACTACGCCAACGATTACACGCGCCGGCTGGAAAGCCTGAAGAAGTGGAACGACGCCTATACGGCCATCACCGTGTCGGCGGCGCTGATCGTGGTCATCAACATGGTCTCGACCATGATCTACAGCCTGAGCACAGGCCTGATGATCGGGATGACGTTTGTCGCGATCGCCGCCAGTTTCGGCGTGGCCTGGGTCACTTTCCGCTCCGCGCCGCAGGAGACAGTGTGCGTGCCGCTGGCGAAAGGATCGCACAAGCAGCGACGCAGCCACAGTCTGTCCCGAATCCTGCTGCCGCTCACACTGGTGGTGGTGGTGGTATTGGCCGCGCTGGGTGTGACTACCGGGCTGGTGTTCATCGTGGCCGGTGTGATGCTGCTCCCCGTCGGTTGGATCAGCCGCGCCGCCGATCGCGAGACGACGCACAAAGACGCCGAAGTCAGCTCGTTCTTCCGATCGCTGGGTGGCACGGCGACTTCGCGCGGCACCACGTTGAAAGAAGCGCTGGCCCACATGAAGATCGACTCGTTCCCCGCGCTTCAGCCGGATATTCGTATGCTCAAACTGCGCCTGGCGTCCTTCGGCAGACCCCCGCTGTGCTGGGAGTTGTTCGGCGTGGAGACCGGCAGCAAGCTGGCCGATCAGGCCACCGGCATCTTCTACGAGGCGGTCAACCTGGGCGGCGACCCGGAGAAGACCGGGCTGCTCACCAGCGAGTTCGCGATGAAGACGGCGATGCTGCGCGCACAGCGGCGCGGCATCAGCGCCACGTTCTCGTGGCTGACGCTGGCGATGCAGGCGGTTCTGGCCATGCTGATGGTCTTCCTGCTGGGTGTGCTCGAACAGTTCGCAGGCCGTATGGCTGAAGCGATGAGCACGTTGGGCGAGGGCAGCACGGATGCTGCGGCGTTGGGTTTGGGCAATATGTTCATGTTCAGCACGCCACAGCTTCAGTTCCTGCAAATCTCCACAGTGTTCATGATCGCCGCGTTGGCGGCGATCAACGCCTTCGCCGTCGTCGCCACGGAAGGTTCGCATTTGATCAAGTCGACGTATTATATGTCGCTGCTCTTGGTGTTGTCTGGAATCTGTTTCCTGATCGTTCCACCGGTGGTGCGACTGATCATTTGAGCTGGCTATGACTCTTCAGACTGATCCCACAGTCCTAACCGACGATCCGGAAGTCGTGGGCGATCCGGGCGGCGTGGATTCCGCTTCGCCTCCCCGGCCGGCCCGCCGCGCATCCAGGCGAGGGTGGCTCATCCCCCTGGTGTTCCTCGCCGGACTGGCCCTGGGCTGGCTGGTGATCGGTTGGTGGCTGTGGCCGGTGCAGTGGAACAACGCCTCGCCGTCCCAATTGCGGCCGGACGCGCTGCGCACCTATCTGACATTAGTCGCGGATGAATACGATCGAACGTCCGGCCTGGCTCAAGCCGAAGCCGCGCTGGCCGGTTGGGATCGCGATGACCTGACCCGGCGCCTGACCGCGCTGCAGCTCGAAGAGCCTGACTTCGAGAAGCGCGCGCACCTGTCCGCGCTGGCAGCCGCGCTTCAGCTGCCCGGCAGCCAACCGTCGCTGGTTAGCTCCCTGTTGAGCCGGCAGGGTATCCTGATCGGACTGGTGCTGGCGGGCGTGCCGCTGATTGCGGCGATAGTATTGCTCACGTCCGCGGCCATGCGCCGTGCGGGCGTGATGCCGGATGCGGCGCAGGACATTGAGGCGAACGCGGAAGAAGCGCTCGAGGAGCTGCTGGCCGACGTTCAAATGGGCGATGGGCCTGCGTCGCCCGAACAGGCTCAGAACGCCACTGCGCCGGACGAAGAGGAGCACACCCAGAAAGAAGAAAGAGAACCGCAACAGCAGCAACAGGAAGAGGAGGAGGAAGAGAAGTCGAACACGGATAATGCGCTGGCTGATCTAGCCAGCTTCTTCGGCGAAGAAGACACGTCGCTGGCTGCGCTCGAGCAGCTCGTCAAGGGCCTGCCCGATCTCAGTGCGGAGGACCTGCACAAGTTAGCCGGCACCATCGCCGAGCGGCTGCGCACCGGTCAGCGCAAGATGCCTGCGTCCGGGGAGTGATGCTTGGTGATGCTTGTGTACGCTGTACTCGGCTTGATCACCGGGAGTCTGCTGAACTGGGCGGGCGATGCGCTGCCGCACCTGGCCCATCGGTTCGAAAAAGCACCCTTCGCTGCTGCCCGGCTCGAATCAGCGCTGGGCCGGCTCATCGTCTCCGCGTGGCCGGGCCGGCGCACGCAGGTATCCGGGCAAGGCCTGGCCGTCGAGCTGATCGGCGCGGCGTTATTCACCTTTATCGGCTCACAGCACGGATGGACGTGGAACTTCGTCGTGTTAGCCGGATTGTGTACGCTGTTCATCCTGATCGCCGTCATCGACCTGCGTTACCGGCTGGTGCTGAACATCGTCGTCTTCCCGGTCATTGCCGTGATACTGGCCGTGAGTGTCGTGTCGCCTCGCATTGATGAAGTGACTACGCTCGTGGGCGGGGCCATGGGATTCGGGTTGTTTCTGCTGGCCGCACTCGTGCGACCTAACGGGCTGGGCGGCGGCGATGTGAAACTGGCGGCGCTCATCGGCGTGCTGTTTGGTTTTCCACACGCGCTGTGGGCTTTGCTGCTCGGCATCCTCGCCGGGGGCCTCGCCTCAATAATCCTCATCGCGGTGCGCTGCTGGGATCGGCGCACGCGCATCGCCTACGCTCCGTTCCTCTGCTTCGGCGCGATTGTGGCGCTGTTCTTCGATCCGCTTTCAGCGGTGCTCCACTAGAGCGGTTCCCGATTGCATGTACGCCGGCCGTCATTGCGAGAATCCCACATCGCCGGGCGGCGATATGCCTGAAGACAGAAACTGGTGCGGAGCGTCGCGCCCATCCCGTCATTGCGAGAATCCCACATCGCCGGGTGGCGAGATGCCTGAAGACAGAAACTGGCGCGGCGTGTCCGCGCGGCGATGAATTCGCTGCGCTACTCCGCTGCGCCCGATGAATCGGGCTAGTCGGATTCATCCGACGCTGTGGCGTAGCCCGCCGAGTTCATCGGCGGGGGGG
>DATBWU010000057.1:0-9882 GCA_036514635.1 Anaerolineae bacterium
TCGCGTGGTGATCATGTCGGGTGAAGTGACGCCGCCCGTCGACGCCGATCGGCGTTTTCTATCGCAGCTCGAACTCACGTCAAGCCAACGCCTGGCGTGCCGCACTCACGCCTTGAGCGACGTGAAAGTCCACGTCCCCAAAGCCTCCCTGGTCACCGATCAACGCTTGCAGGTCGATGGCGCTACACGCCAGCTTCAAATCGATCAGACGATCCGCGCTTACGAAGTGGAAGTGCCCGCGCCGACGCTGCACGATCTGCGCGCCGATGTGGAGCGCGTGATCGACGGGTTGGAAACCGCGCACGGGCTGCGCAAGTTGTCTGCCGAGCCGGTGGTCATTCGGTCCTTATCGCCGCTGGCTCGCCGCACCGAGTGGCGGCTCGCCGCTTACGTGCGCAGTCACGAGATCGTGGGCTTCGCCGCGCCAGGCCGCCGCGCCATGGGCCTGGCCGTCGATCTCGGCACGACGAAGATCGCGGGTTATCTGGTCGATCTCGAGACGGGCGAAGAACTGGCCGCAACCGGCCTGATGAACCCGCAGATCGGTTACGGCGAAGACGTGATCAGCCGCCTGGTTCACGCCGATCGCGGCAGCGAGGGCGCGCACGAACTGGCCCGCGTGGTGCGCCAGGGCCTCAACGACTTGATCGGCACGCTCACCGATCAGGCGGGCGTCGCCCGCGAGCAAATCGCCGAAGCGTGCATCGTCGGTAACACGGCGATGACGCATCTGCTGTTGAAATTACCGGTGCGTCAACTGGCCGTGTCGCCGTTTGTCGCGGCGGCCAGCTCCGCGCTCGACGTGAAGGCGCGCGAACTCGATCTCGACATCGCGCCGGGCGCGTATGTTCACATTCTGCCGGGCATCGGCGGCTTCATCGGAGCCGATCACGTGGCGATGATCATCGGCAGCGAACTCGATCATCTGCCGCACGCCGCGCTGGGCCTGGACATCGGCACGAACACGGAGATCGCCCTGCACCGGCCTGACGAGAAATATCTGACCTCGGCGTCGTGCGCCTCCGGCCCGGCTTTCGAGGGCGCGCACATCCGCGACGGGATGCGGGCTTCCACCGGCGCGATTGAGGCCATGCGCATCACCGACGCCGGAATCACGATCAAGACCGTTGGCGATGCGCCGGCCGTGGGCCTGTGCGGATCGGGCATCATCGATGCGATTGCCGAGATGCACCGCACCGGCATCATCGATCGGCGCGGGCGCATTCAGCCTGCCGCGCCGCACGTGCGGCGCGGCGAGCGCGGTTACGAAATGCCGATCGTGCCCGGCGCGCGCAGCGGAACCGGCCGGGACATCGTGATCACCCAGCAGGACGTGAACGAGATTCAACTGGCTAAAGGCGCGATCGTCGCGGGCCTGGAGACGCTCATCGAAGCGACGCACACGAACGTCGAGGAGATTCGGGACGTGATCGTCGCGGGCGCTTTCGGATCGTATTTGAATCTGGACAGCGCACTGGTTATCGGTTTGCTGCCGCGCCTGCCGCAGGCGAGGTACACGCAGGTGGGCAATGCGGCCGGCGTCGGCGCGAAAATGGCGCTGCTCTCGCACAAGGCGCGCGCGCACGGCCAGCAGATTGCGCGGCGCACCGGCTATATCGAACTCACGACCTATCCCGGCTTCAATCGCCGATTTGCGCTGTCGATGTTGTTTCCCGATAACCATAGCGCGGCCCTGCCGCAACCGAATCCATTGGACGCTGACGGGAGCACTGCACCGCATGTGTTTACGCGGATGAACGCAGATAAAAACAATGCTCGATCGCTGTTTCAAGGAGGTACGTCACGCTGAGCGGAACGAAGCGTCTCGGTCTGAGAGCCTGTTTGAAAACCCGAACGCGCAACCCTATACCCCTGTAGGAGGTCATCATGTCGAAACCGTTGATTGACGCAATTACGGACATGCGCGAGGAAGATGCCGTCCAGCTCGCGCAAGAGTTACTCGATCAGGGCACGGCCCCGTTGGACATCCTCGAGCAATGCCGCGAGGCGATGGCGGTCGTCGGCCAACGCTTTGAAGCCGGCGACTGCTTCGTGCCCGAGTTGATTCTGGCAGGTGAAATCCTGCGCCAGGTATCGGACATCGTCAAGCCCAAGCTCACGGCCACGGCCACCGGCAAGAAGGTGGGCCGCGTCGTCATCGGCACGGTCGAGGGCGACATTCACGACATCGGCAAGGACATCGTCACCTTCATGCTCGACGTGAACGGCTTTGAGGTGCGCGACCTGGGCGTCGACGTTCCGGCGAGCAAGTTCGTCGAAGCGGTCAAGCAGTTCCAGCCGCAGGTCGTCGGCCTGAGTGGCTTCCTCACGCTGGCCTATGACCCGATGAAGAATACCGTGCAGGCGCTGAAGGACGCCGGCCTGCGCGGCAAGGTCAAGATCATGATCGGCGGCGGGCAGATGGACGACCAGATCCGCCAGTACACCGGCGCAGACGCCTACGGCAAAGACGCGATGGCGGCCGTCGCCCTAGCCAAGTCATGGGTAAAGTGAAGGAGGATCAACATGACAACCGACAACTGGCAGAAACTGACCCCTTCCGAGAAATTCGAAGCTCACTTCAAGGAGCTGATATCGCCGCAGGGTGTGCAATTTGCCCGCCCTGAGGTCGAGCGCGCGTACCAGGAACGCGTGCGGATGATCAAGGATGTCGTGCAAGTGAAAAAGCCTTCCCGCGTGCCGGTCTGCCCCACCATTGGGTTTTATCCCTTTGCGTACGCAGGCGTCACAGCCCAAGAGGCGATGTACGATACCGACAAACTCGGCATGGCGCTGAAGAAGTTTCACGCCGATTTCCTGCCCGACTCGTTGTCGAGCGCCCCGATCTACGGCTCGGGCCAAATCTTCGAGATTCTCGACTACAAACTCTATCGCTGGCCGGGACACGGCGTGCCGCCCACGACGCCGTACCAGTGCGTCGAAGCCGAATACATGCACGCAGATGAGTACGACCTGTTCATCAACGACCCATCCGGTTACTTCGCGCGCTTCTACTTGCCGCGCGTGTTTGGGGCGCTGGGCGCCTGGCAGATGACCGCGCCGCTCACCGACATTCTCGAACTGCCCTTCTTCGGGCCGTACATCGTGCCCATCGGCATCCCGCCGGTGCAGGAAGCCTACCAGAAACTGCTGGAAGCAGGCCGGGCCGCGATGGAATGGATCCAGGCTGCCGGCGCGATCGACGGCTGGTCGCTGACCACACTGGGCTTGCCGGTCTTACTCGGCGGTTTCACGAAAGCGCCGTTTGACACGCTGGGCGACACCCTGCGCGGCACGCGCGCGATCATGCTCGACAAGTTCCGCCAACCCAAGAAGCTGCTCGCCGCCATGGACAAACTCGTTCCACTCGCGATTGACATGGGCGTGCGCACGGCGGGCCTGGGTCACCATCCGATCGTCTTCATCCCGCTGCACAAGGGCGCGGATGGATTCATGTCGAACGAGGACTTCAAGACCTTCTACTGGCCGACGCTGAAGGCGGTGGTGCTCGGCCTGATCAACGAAGGACTGGTCCCCTACTTGTTCGTCGAAGGCGGCTACAACCAGCGCCTGGACATCATCACCGACCCCGACATTCCCACGGGCACGACGATCTGGATCTTCGACCAGACCGATATGAAGGAAGTGAAGAAGCGCTTCGCCGGCTGGTCGTGCTTCGGCGGCAACGTGCCGGTATCGACGCTGAAGGCCGGCACGCCAGAGGATGTCAAGACCTACGTCAAGCGCCTGATCGACGACGTGGCGCAGGACGGCGGCTTTATCCTCTCGACCGGTGCAGTATTGGACGATGCCCAACCGGAGAATCTGCACGCGCTCATCGACTTCGGCAAGGAATACGGCGTGTATCGATGATCTAGGCGTACACTCCCGATCAACCCATTCGACCCAAGAGCCTGTTGGGAAAATCAATGGATATGGAAGGTGACCGGCACTCCGAAGGCCCCCTTCGCTCCGCTTCGGGGGCCTTCGGAGTGCCGGTCACCTGATAAGAGCCAAGGTAATGCTCAAACTGCCTCACCCCTGGCCCCTCTCCTGACGCCTAACCACCGTCGTCAGGAGAGGGGAGAACCCACTCCCCCTCTTCCGAAGTGCGCGGTTCCACTTCGGGAGAGGGGGTCGGGGGGTGAGGCTGAGTAGTTACCCCTGAAAGAGAAACACATGCCCCCTCAACGGAAAGCCTGGTTGGTGATGCTCGCTGCCTATTTAGCGGGTATTGCCGTCGCGCTCAATCAGTTCAAAGTGCCGCCGATGATGCAGGTTTTGATCGAGCAGCTGAAGATGGACGTGACCATCGGTGGGTGGCTCATGTCCTCGTTCGCCGTGGCAGGCGTGATTCTGGGCATTCCCGCCGTGTTCGTGCTCCGCAAGCTGGGCGCCAAGGGCGCAGGTCTGCTGGCTCTCGGCTGCACGATCATCGGATCGGCAACGGGCGCTCTGGCGAATGATCCGGCCATGCTGCTCTTGGGGCGCACGATCGAAGGCATCGGTCTTGGATTGATCTCCGTCGTCGCGCCGGCCATTATCAGCATGTGGTTCCCGCCTCACGCGCGCGGCACACCGATGGGCATCTGGGCTTCTTGGGCGCCGGTCGGCAGTTTCCTCATGTTCAACCTCGCCGGCCCGTTGCACGGGGCATTTGGCTGGCGAGGCATTTGGTGGTTCGGCGCGCTGCTCGCGCTGATCGCGTTTGTCCTGTATGCCCTCGTAGTCAGCGCTCCGAAAGTGGCTGAGACGGAGAGAGACTTGCCGCACGAATCGAGCGCTCAGTCCCGCAAAGTGCTCTTGACTCCCGCCAGCTGGATCCTCGCGTTGGCGTTTGGGACGTTTACCTTCACCGCACTCGCTTACAGCACCTGGGCGCCGTCTTACTTAGGCCAGGCGTTTGGGTTGGATGCGCAAGCAGCCAGTTTCAACGTCAGCCTAGTCATGTTGGCGGTCATTCCCTCAACGCTGATCGCCGGTCGAATTCTGGACCGCGTGAAGAATCGCTACCTGGTGCTGACGGCGGCAATGCTTGTCGTGGGCATCTTCTCGATCTGGAGCTTCCGGCTGGGGAGTGCAGACGTGATCGTGCCGTATATGCTCGCGCTTGGATTCGCGTCCGGCTTTGTCCCGACGGCGGTCTTCACCCTGGCTCCTGAAACAATGCCTGGGCCTGAACGCGCGAGTCTGGCGCTTGGGATTGTGAGTGTGGGGCAGAACCTGGGTATGTTCTTTGGGCCGCCCGCCGTCGCCGCTGTCATCGCGAGCGGGAACTGGGAAGCGGCAGTGATTCCATTAGTGGCCGCCGGCTTCATCGGTTTAGTTGCCGCTGTGTGGCTACACGCCAGGCGCATACGGAGCCGTTCGGCAATGAGCGAAGCGCCGCAATTGCCTTGAACCCTCCACCCCTATTCACACACTTCCAATGTAACTGCTCACGCAATGTCGCCGGGAAGTAAACTTCCCGGCTGAGTACCTGAAAGTCGGCTGAAGCCGACTGACGGATCAGCCGGGTTCACCCGGCTTCGCTCTCTTTTTAGCCCGGAGTTTTTGCGCAGCACCCCGTAGCGAAGCGGAGTGGGCAACTCTGGGCGATAGCCGGGCAAGGCCCTGTGAGTAGTTACCTTCCAATAACCGCAGAGCACGCTGAGGATTTTAGAATCTCTGCGCCCTCTGCGCGCTCGGCGGTGAGAACAACGCTGTAGAGGGAAACTTCGGAAGTGTGGTTTCCGTGTATCACTGCGACCGAATCCGCTCGGCCAACTCCTGCGTCTCCGGCGCGGGCCGCGCGCCCAGTTCGTCGCGCAGGCGGCGTTCCAGCTCCCGATAGTGCATCAGTGCCTCGGCGGCCCGGCCCAGCGCCGCCAGGCTGTGCATCACGCCGCGATGCAATTCCTCGCGAAAGTAATCCTGCTCAATGCCCCGATGACACAGCTCGAGCGCCCGTTTATGCTGGCCGCTGCGCGCCAGATGATCGGTCAACTGGCCGAGCGTGTCAAAGTAGCGCGCGTGCAGCACGCGCCGCCGCTCGACGACCCATTCGGAATACATCTCGCTCAGAAACTCACCCGTGTATAGGTTGACGGCTTGCTGAAGCTCGACCGGGCGCTCCGCATCGTCGACCGCGCGATGGCGCGCCGAGTCTAGCAAGCGCTCGAACTCGGCGACATCGTACCCGACGTGCACCTCGGGTTTGATCAAGTAACAATCGCCAGAGTACACGACGAACTCCACGCCCAGCGCCCGGCGCGCGCGATATTTCGTCGCGTGGAAGGCATTCGTCATTTTGGCCAGCGAGAGGTCGGGCCAGAAGGTCGCGCCGATTTCCTCTTTGCGCACGGGCGATTTGTCCAACAGGAAAAACAGCAGCTCGCGCGCGATAGCCGATCCGCCCCACTCCGGAATCGTCAGCACGTGCCCGTCGCGGACAACCTGTCCCGATCCGAAGCCGCGCACCTCGATACGCGGTCCCGCTTCCACAGGCGGCGCGGTGACCGGTTCGAGCGTTGCACTGGCACGCACCGCCTCGAGCCATGTCTGCAAACGAGGCTCCGCGCTCAACTGCGCCGCGCCCCACGCCAAAAACGTGAGCGCGCGGCGACCTTCCGCCAGCGAGAAGGGCCGGCAACCCATCCGGTTACCGAGCCGCACGGCTTGCAGTAAAGTGTCTTTCGCCTGCGTCAACTGATCACAGGCGTGATAGGCACGCGCCAGCCAGAACAGCACGCGCCCCAGATCGGTATGCGAGTCGGACGCCTGCAAATCGCGCACGGCACGCTCCAATTCGGCGATGCCTCCGGCGGGCATCCCTTGCTCGACCCTGGCGATTCCATCAGACGCGGTGGCGAGTGTCACTTGCGACAGGTTGCTTTCGCGGTCGGCCAGTCTGCGTGCCTGCTCGAACAGCGACACGGCCCGATCGAGGTTATCGGCCAGGCGATGCGCGTGCCCCAGGCCATCGAGCACCCAGGCGGCCAGCGAGAGATCGCCGATTTCATTCGCCATATTAAACGCGTCGGCATACACTTCGATGGCCCGCTGAAACTCGCCGCGATCGCGTTCCGCGGCGGCGATGCCTTCCAACAAGTAGGCATGGGTGCGCTTGTCGTCGGCCTCTTCCGCCTGGTCGAGTGCCTCGGTGTACAGCGACAACGCACCTTCGTAATCGCCGGCCAGATGGCGATCGTAGCCGGCGTTGTTCAAGCTCGCGGCGAGCAGCGCCGGGTTGTTGACCTGCCGCCATAGCGACAGCGCCTCGGCCTGCAAGGTGGCGGCTTCTTCCAGGCGGCCCTGCGCGCGCAACGCATTCGCCAGGTCTTGCAAGACCCGGCCCAGATTGAAGACGCGTCGCTCGTTGTGATCGCTGTGCCGATACAGCGACAGGGATTCCGTGAGGAACGATTCCGCCGCCTGCCATTCGCCGATGCCGGTGTAACTCGCCCCGACCAGGCGCAGCGCCTGAGCGCGCAGTAGCGGATCGTCCACATTCAATTCGGCCAGTCGATTCAACACGCTCTGCCCGATGGACAGCGCATCGCGCAGCCGGCCCCGCGCGTACTGCGCCCAGCCGTGCGGCAGCGTCGCGCGAACCTGGCCGACGACATCGTCCCGCATGCGAAATCCAGCCTCCGCTTCGTCCAGCACGGAGAGGGCCTGCGCCGGCTGTCCCCGGTCGATCAACGCCTGGCCCTGGAACAGGAGCAGCTCGGGCGCATCGGTGTGCAGGTCTGCCGGAAGCAACTCGGCCCAGCGCAGCAGAGTCTGCAATCGGCCGGCGATGAACAGGCCGCTCGCCATCTCGTCCATCACGCGAGCGGCGCGAGCCGGCGCGCCCGCGTCGAGATAGTGCTCGACGACTTCTTCGATCTGCTGGCGCACTTCGAGCAGCTCGCCGCAGCGCAGGTGCAGCCGCGCCAGGCCCGCCGGATCATCTCGCTTGAAACGCGCCAGCAGGAATTCCCGGAACAGGTGATGGTATCGGAACCAGGTTTCGCCATCGGCGACGACGCGCGTCAAGAACAGGCTGCGCGCTTCGACTTGATCGATCCACGCTTCCGATCCGGCCACGCCGCGCAACTCGTCGCACAACGCTGCGGTGAACTGTTTGGGCACAGCCGATTCGAGCAAGAAGCGGCGCAACGGCGGCGAGAGCCGGTCGAAGACTTCGCCGGCCAGGTAATCGTACAGCGCGCCCGGCGCGCCGGCCGTATGCATCAATCCGGCCAGCAGCCCACCCCAGATCGCTTGCGAGGTCAACAGGATGCCGGTGATCCAGCCTTCCGACTCCTCGACCAGGTGCGTCGCCTGGTTTTCGGTCACTTCGATCCCGTACTTGCTGGCGAGCAGAGCGCGCACTTCGGCGGGCGTGAAGCGCAAATTGTTGGGCCCAATCCCGGCCACGGCGCCTTCGGCCGTCAGCCGGATCAGCGAACCGCGCGGCAACGTGCGCCCGGCGATGACCAGATGCACGTGCTCGGGCAGGTAGTGCAGGAGCTGATCGAGCAATTCGCGGATCGTGGTTTCTTCGCCGATGAGGTGCCAATCGTCCAGAATCAGCACGAAGTATTCCGGTACGTCGTCGATCATGTCGTTGACGAGCGCGGAAGCGGCCGCGCGCGCGGCCAGCGTTCCACTTTCTGACAGCGACATGGTGCGTTCGCCGAACTTGGGGAACTGCTGCCGGATCGAGGCGACCAGGTGGGACACAAAAGTGTTCAGGTCGCGATCACCCTCATCGAGGGTGAACCAGCACACCGGCAGATCGACCTCGGTCGCGAAATCGATGAGCAGGGTCGTCTTGCCGTAACCGGGAGGCGCGGTGATCAGCAACAGCTTGCGCTCGAGGTTCTCGTACAAGAAGTCCAGCAAATGTGACCGGCGCACCGCGCCCGGCATTCGTTTGGGGATGATGACTTTGGTGGGAATGAGGTTGATCGGCACGGAGTCACCGCCTCGAACAATCAACCATTATACACATGAGGATTTGTCGCGCAAATCAGTGGAAGACCCGCCAACGGACTCCAAACGGACAAGCGGATGGCAACGGATAACTACTTGACCATCGTCCATACGGATGTTACACTCACGGCGTCCTGTTCGAGCGAGCATTGACTCGCTCCTCATTTTGCATGACACTTCTCGCCTTTTATTAAGAGCCTATCCGAAAACCTCGGAACGCGGACTTCAGTCCGCGCAGGCTGAAGCCTACGATCCGGTTTTCGGATAGGTACCAAGGAGGCCAATGAGCACCCTACGAGTTACGGCCGGCCAGTTGTCCGCGCCCGACGACGTTCGATCGACGATCGAGGCAGCACTCGAAGAGATGCGAGGCGCGCACGTCGTCGAGCGCATCTGGCAGAAGGATCACACCGTCTGGAAACCCGATTCGACGGAGATCATCAACCGGCTCGGCTGGCTGGATGTGGCGCAAGCCATGCAGCAGAAAATCGGCGAGCTGGAGGCATTCGCCGCCGAGATTCGCTCGGCGAGGTTCAGGCACGTCGTGCTGCTCGGCATGGGCGGCAGCAGCCTGTGCCCGGAAGTCCTGCGCGCTACGTTCCGATCGCGGCGTGGCTACCCGCATCTGATCGTCCTCGATTCAACCGTCCCGGCGTGGGTGCGCCGTGTCGCAGAGACAATCGATCCGGTGCGGACGCTGTTCATCGTCTCGAGCAAGTCCGGTGGGACGATCGAGGTGATGTCGTTCTTCAAGTATTTCTGGTCGCTGGCCGAGAAGCGAAATCGCGGCAAGGCCGGAGACAACTTCATCGCGATTACGGATCCCGGCACGAGCCTCGCCGCGCTCGCGGCGCAGAACGGTTTCCGGCATACCTTCCTCAACCCACCCGACATCGGCGGGCGGTATTCGGCGCTGTCTTA
>DATBWU010000058.1:0-14462 GCA_036514635.1 Anaerolineae bacterium
GGCGACAGCTGCATCTTGACGGTCAGCTGCCTGTTGGGAGACTGCTCGTATCAGGCGCGCGGCGTCGTCGAGACCGATCTGGCCTGCGTCGTCGTCGCGCGTTCCGTGTTTCTGCAACTGGTCGAGCAGTCGCCGGAGTTCCGTGCTTACATTTTCCGCTTCTTTGGCGAGCGCGTGGCGCACCTGATGGAGCTGATCGAGGCCGTGGCCTTTCGGAAACTCGATCAGCGTCTGGCCCAACTCCTGCTGAAGAACGGCCCGGCGATCGAAGTTACGCATCAGGGCCTGGCCGACGAGTTGGGCAGCGTGCGCGAGGTCGTCAGCCGCATACTTGAAGACTTCCGAGCACAAGACATCGTCCGGCTCGATCGCGGTCAAATCTATGTATTGAATAGACCAGCCCTAGAAAAACTCGCGCATCCGGGGTAATCGACGGTTGCCCGCCCGACCGCTAGTACATCGCGGCGGAAATACCCCAACGGTTTGTCATGCTGAGCGGAGCGAAGCATCCCGCCCATAGTGCCGAGACTCTTCGCTTCGCTCAGAGTGACAACCATTGGCTCATTTAAGCCCAGGAGCACTAGGTGATGTCAATTACTGACTTTAGGTGATGCAAGTCACTGACTTTCCGAATGGGTTTGGGTATCATAGTTGGGATTCGTGTCGTACGGAATCGCGTACACCTCGTCACTTTAGCCGACAGTCGCATATAGACAAATGGAAAAACTTGCCGGCAGCGTCTCGCGCCATCGGCAGTTGGCGCGAGGTCGTCCATTTGCTTTCCTCCAGGCCGTGTCGCTCGACCGCCCGACGCTCGTCGCATTCGGGCTTCCATTCGCGCTGTATCTGCTGACCCTGGCCCCCACCATCTACAATCTGGATAGCGCCGAGTTGACGACGGCGGCGGCCACGGGCGGCATCGTGCGCGCCACGGGTTATCCCCTTTACCTTCTGCTGGGCCGCGCCTGGTCGTGGCTGCCGATCGGCGATGTCGGCTTCCGCCTGAATCTGTTTTCGGCCTTCAACGGCGCGCTCACGATAGCACTGGTGGAGCGCATTCTGCGCCGCCTGCAGGTCAACTCGTGGGCCAGGGCGGGCGCACTGGGGCTGCTGACCTGCGCGCCGTTTTTCTGGGGCATGTCGCTCATCGCGGAGGTGTACACGCTTCACACGGCCCTCATGGCGGGCATCGTCCTTCTCCTGATGCGCTGGGCCGAGTCGCCCCAGCCACGGCGTCTGGCGTGGGTCGCGCTGCTCGTGGGGTTGAGCCTGGGCCATCACGCCGCCACGATTCTCCTTATTCCCGGTTGCCTCTGGTACGTGTTGAGCGTGGCTCCCCGAAGAATGATCGCGCCGCGCGCCCTGATTCCGGCAGTCTTCGCGCTGATGCTGGGGGTCAGTGTGTATCTGTACCTGCCTCTGCTTCACGCGGCGCAACCCGCGTTCAACTACGCGGGGCATTACGACGCCGCCGGCTTGTTTGTGCCGGACAATCTGCATTCTATCGACGGGCTGTTGAAACTGGTGACGGGCCGCGCCTTCACCGGGCAGATGTTTGCTTATCAGGGGAACGAACTGCTCGGAGAGATCACCCACTTTGTGGACCAGCTCTCCCAGGCCTTCTTCCTCGTCGGGGTCGGGCCGGGCTTGATCGGGTTGGTCCTGTTACTGAGGCGCGACTGGCGGTTGGGCGGTATGCTCGTGCTGATGTTCGCGTTCAGCGCCGGATTCTATATCGACTATCGTGTCGTGGACAAAGACACGATGTTCCTGCCCGCTTACGTGATATGGGCGATGTGGCTGGCGATCGGCTACGCCGGGCTGCTGAAGTGGATCGGTGTGGAGCGCGACGCCCTCGCCCGGACGTGGGGCGTGAGATTGCTGAGGGCCGGGATGGTCGGGGCCGTGCTGGTCGCCACGGCCTGGAATTGGCGGCTGACCGACCTGTCACACGATCGGAGTGCGCGCGAGCGCGGCGAGTCCATCTTGCGGGTGGCGGAACCCAATGCGCTGATATTCGGCTGGTGGGACACCGCGCCTGTCGTTGAGTACCTGCAGCGGGTGGAGGGACAGCGCCCGGACGTGCAGGCCATCAATCGCTTTCTGATCGCGCCCGACGACATGCTCCGCCTCGTCGAGCGCGACCTCGGCCGCCGCCCGATCTACATAGACAGCCTGACAAGTGACGTGTTGAGCGTGGCCCGTGCCCGATTGGCCGGGCCGGTGTATGAGTTGCGGCCTCGGCGTTGAGGGCCGCCCAACCCCGACCACCGCTATGACCGAGTACCCAGGAGGATCATCATGCATCGATTTTCCCGCATTCTGATGGCGCTGATCGTGCTTCTCGCCGGGGCCGTCATCGCGCCCAGCGCCGCCCTGCCGTCGCAACCGCTGAATTGGCAACTGTATGCCGGCGTGTATCAGCCCGGGCCCGAGCCAGTTGCGATTCGCGACTTCGCTTTTGTGCCGAATGTCATTCTCATCCCGGCCGGCGCGACCGTCCGTTGGACGAACAGCGGCGCCGTCGATCACACGGTGACTAGCGACACTACTGGCCTGTTCGACTCGGGCACGCTGGGTGCCGGCGCAAGCTTTGAGTATCAGTTCAACACGCCCGGCACTTACACGTATCACTGCACGTTCCACTCGGGCATGACGGGCACCGTTATTGTGGGACCGTCTGGCGCTGAAATCGTCCGGACCTACCTGCCCGTGATCTCCAAGGCCGCGCCCTGAACGGGTGACGCGCTGAAGTCGGGCCTGTGCACCGGCGGGCACGCGCTGTGGTAATATCCGCGATATGCGAATCGGGCTGAAGGCGGAGTATTGGGCGCGGCTGCGCGCGGCGCGCTGGCTGTGGCTGCCGCTGCTCTCGTTCGCGATCACGCGATTCGGCATCGCGCTGATCGCCTACCTGGCCGCGCCGCTGGTGGCCGACTCGAACGTGCCGCCGTATCACATCCGCCCGGATCATACGCTGCTCGACGTGTTCGGCAGCCGCTGGGACACGGGCTTCTATCTGGGCATCGCCACACAGGGTTATCAGTACGAAGGCGTCCGCTTGCCGTCGGTCGCCTTCTTTCCGCTTCTGCCGCTGCTCATTCGCGCCGTGACGCTGCTCGTCGGCGATCCACTCGTCGCCGGCCTGCTGATTACCAACACCGCCCTGCTTGGGGCGAGCCTCGTCGTGTATCGCCTGGCCGAAGAGGCGTGGGGAACTGCTGTCGCCGACCGCGCTGCCTGGTACCTGCTGATCTTCCCCACTTCCTTCTTTGGGTCGGCCATCTACTCCGAGTCGCTCTTCCTGCTGGGCGCAGCCGGGGCGCTGTACGCTGCGCGCCACGGTCGATGGGCGATCGCGGCCCTGCTGGGATTACTCACCGGCCTTACCCGGCTGATGGGTCTGGTCGTCGCGCCCATGCTGGCCGTCGAATGGTGGGCGCAGCGCCGGCAAGCGCAGACCGGCGCGAAACCTCCGGCGGCTGCCTTGCTCGCCCCGCTGGCGGTCGTCATCGGCGCCGGTATCTACATGCTGTACTTGCAGTGGAACTTTGGCGATCCGCTGGCCTTCGCGCACGCCTCGGAGGCGTGGGGGCGGCAGCCTAGTTCACCCGTCGAGACGATTGCCCAGTTGCTGCAGCCGCCCGCCGAGGGTTGGGGATCGGCCATCCTGGCCGGGCGTCTTCCGCTCGACAATTGGATCGATTTGCTGGTGGCACTGGCCGCGCTCGGTTTGGGCGCTGTGCTGCTCCGCCAGCGTCGCTGGAGTGAAGGGATCTTCGTCGTGCTGGGGTCGCTGATCCCACTGAGCTCGGGCTTGTTGATGAGCCAGCGGCGATATGTGTGGACGTTGTTCCCGATCTTCTTCCTGCTGGCGCGATGGGGCGAGCGTCCCTGGCTGGATCGCGCGATCACGGCGCTATCGTTACTCGGCCTCGGGCTATTCACCGCATTATTCGCCAACTGGTACTGGGTCGGCTGACTGGAGACGCGCCTCATGGAGCCACGCAGATTCTCATCACCTTGATCGTGCTGCTCACTCGCCGCCTTTATCTCGACGCCGCCGAATAAAAGTGTGAATGACGTGGCGCTGCCGGCGTCGCTGCCGCCGGGGCCGTTTCTGGGGGCGCTCCTGCGCGTGCGCGCGCGGCGATGGACAGGGGGGACTTCCGCCAAATCACCGCGCGCGATATCTCTTTCCACCGCGAGCCGGAGCGTGTTATACTCCTGCGTAGGAGGCACGACGATGACACTCGCAGTCCGAACAAAGACTATCGTCCAGCCAGGCGGTGTGGTTGAGGTTCGCTCGCCTGAACTGACGCCTGGCGCTTCGGCTGAAGTGATCGTGTTGGTGGATGCACCCGCTTCCCAGCGCGTGATGACCGCCGCCAGCCTGCTGGAGTCCGGGCTGGTCGGCCTATGGGAAGATCGCACCGACATCGGAGACAGCGTTGCGTTCGCCCGCCAGCTTCGCCGACGCGCTGAACGCCGCGAGGAAAGCGGCGATGATTCTGCTTGACACCGATGTGAGGATCGATGTCCTGCGGAAACACTCACCAGCCGTAGCTTGGCTGCAAGCATCGCCGACTGAAGAACTGTGGGCCTGCCCGGTCTGGTGGTCATGGAGCTGCTGCAAGGCTGCCGCACACTGGACGAGCAGCAGCGCGTCGAGGCTCTCCTCCACCCATACACCCTCTACTGGCCCACTCAGACCGACTGTGCTCGGGCGCTGGCTGACTTCATGGCCTATCACTTGAGCCACAGCCTGGGCTTGTTGGATTCACTCATCGCCGAGACGGCGATCGGGCTAGTGCTCCTGGGCTTAAATGAGCCAATGGTTGTCACTCTGAGCGAAGCGAAGAGTCTCGGCACCATGGGCGGGATGCTTCGCTCCGCTCAGCATGACAAACCGTTGGGGTATTTCCGCCGGGCTGTACTAGGTGTGACGCTGGCAACGTTCAACGAGAAGCACTATTCGGCTGTGAGTGCGCTGAAGACGTTGCGGCCCTATTCGCGATAGCGGCCGTATCGAGCGCGAGCAACCGCCGCAACTCCAGCAGTTCAAAGTAGTGAGCTGCGCTTCACTTACGATTCGCTTGTCACGACGAACAACGTGATGTCATCCGATTGAGGCTCTGAAGCAGTGAATGTGGCCAGGTCGGCCACGAGATGTGCCAGGAGAGCCGGGGCTTCGGCGGGAGCAGCCGTGATCGCCTCGGCGAGCCGGGCCAGGCCATAATCCTCGCCTTGCGGGTTGCAGGCCTCAGTCAAACCGTCGGTATACAGTACGAGCGCATCGCCGGGCGCCAGGCTGATCGTCGCGTCGGCCAGACTTACCTGATCGATCATGCCGAGGAGTAGGCCACCCAAGGGCAACTCTTCGGTGTGGCCCGACGCGCAAGCGCGCCGCACAATCGGCGGATTGTGTCCGGCGTTTGCGTAGGTGAGCGTGCGAGTCGCCGGGTCGAGGATTGCATAGAACACGGTCACGAACGTCTCGGCTGACGTTTGCGCGATGAGTTCCCGATTGACCTGCATCAATGCCTCGGCCGGGCTGGACGCTTGTTCGGCTTTGGCCCGGATCAGGCTGTAGGCTATCACCATATAGAATGCTGCCGCCGCGCCCTTGTCCGCCACGTCGGCGATGACGATGCCCCAACGCCCATCGGCCAACGGAAAGATGTTATAGAAATCGCCTGCGATCTCACGCGCCGAATGCCAGCTGGCCGCCAGGCCAAATCCAGGGATATCCGGTAGTTGGCCGGGCAGGAGATTGGCTTGCATGGCCCGGGCCATCTCAAGTTCGCGTTCCAGGCGGACGCGCTGAGCCTGGGCCAGATCGTACAGGCGTGCTCGTTCGAGCGCGATCGCGACTTGCGCGCCGACAGCCGATAGCAATTGCAGATCGGACGCCGTGAGGAACTGCCACTCATCCGTGGCGACGTTCAGGATGCCCAGCGGCCGGCCTCGCGAGATGATCGGCACCGTCGCGTGAAACAGCAACCCCTGGGTATCGTCGGCGGCGTCGGCAGCACTTTGCAGACGAGTGCACTCGACGACGTTGACTGCGCGGGTGAGCCGGCCAGCGCGCAGCAAGGATTGGCAATGACAGTCGGGCTGCCGGCGGAGGTAGTAACGGTCATTGTGTTCGAGCGCGGGTGGCAGGCCACATACGGCGCTCAGCACAAAGTCGCGGGGCGGTGAGGCGCTGGACACACGCCGGGTGAATCCGGCCTCGCTCAGGAGAGACACCCAGGCTGTTCGCAGCCCCATCACCTCCACCACTGTTTCCAGTGCAACGTCGAGCGCGGTGCGCACCTCCGCCGAGCGGTTGAGCTCTTCCGCCAGACGGTTGAGCGCGCGCAGCCGGACGATCTCGCGCTCACGTGGATAGCTCGCCGGCGCATCTTCTCGGCGTCGAATCTGATCGTGGCTGAGGATGAGGCGATCGAAATTGAACCGGGCGAACGGGGTGAAGTCAATCAAAGCCTCGGCTAGCAGCCACGCATAAAACCGTTCGAGCGAGGCAATCTTCCTCGGCAGTGTCACCCCATCCGCGCCCAAGCCGCCAATTCGCAGCTCGAGCAGGTAGGTACGCAGGTCTACGTCATCGGAAGCGCTCGGAGTAAAGGTGGCCGGGTAGGTCGCCTGCCACGCGGCATAGTCGCGGGCATCCGCGAGGCTCTCGAAATCTGCTGGTTCAAGTGTCCTGGCGAAGCGATCGAGCAGGTCATCCGTCAATTCAAACGGATCCTTTCTAGAGAACTGTAGTCACGCGCCCGGAACGGCGGCCACAATCTGCATCTGACCGCTGACCTGCCTGGAGACCGTTTACGGCTTCCGGATAGGGGCATTCGTCATCAAGTCAGTACCTGAGCCAGGCTTGCTCAACGATGTCAGCGTGATGCCTGGCCAGCACTGACGCTGCGTCATCCGTAATTCAAGTCTGTCTTCTGAGCGTGAATCATGACGGGGATCAAACGGCTGAGATACTTGAGGACGGATGCCCAGTCAGGCAGCTTCACAATTTCGGCCACCTGCCAATCCCCAGCCTGACTATGTTCCCTCGTAAATTGCGCGCCGGTCGGGCTCGTCGCGGCACCGCGTGCGTCCAATATGGTCATCGCAAGATAAGGCTCGTCATCCACAGCGCCTCCGTATTTCCGATACAGATACGTGAGGATTCCCGCCGCGTAGCCTTCTTTCTCCGTGTAACTGCACACAGAGTAATAGCCTAAAGCGTTGAGCGCGTCCCAGATCGCCAATCCACTCCTGGGAACCGCTATCGAACTGCGTTCCAGCTGTCCCTGCCGCCAGACCCAGCAAGGAAAAGTTGAGACAGTGAGTTTATGAATGTCGTAATCCATATGTAGAGCCTCGCGGATGACGGTTTGTGTATCGATCATGTCGCGCTGCGAACCTGGTCGCCCAATGGTTCGCGATGGTCAGGGTTGCCTGTGCGATTGGCCTCACACTGGCGGATGAGCGCCCGGCTGTTCGCAACGTTGTACTTCGGCCTGGCTTACCCGCCAGGTCGAACAATTTGACCGCTGCCTGCACACGATGAGCATGACTGCCCAGATCGACAACCACATGCCATCTGTGCCGGCTTGCGGGGCTGGTAAGCGGCGGCTGGCGCTCACTCCGCCGGCAACTTCCCCAGGTCATCGGCCGGCGCCCGTTGGTTGTCGACCCTCAGGTACATGGAGCCATCGACGGTGACAACATTGAGTAGGGTGCCGGTGTCGTAGGGCTTCTGCAAGAAAACGGGTAACTCTTGTTCCCCAAAACGCAGCCTGGCCTCTGCCGGGTTACGACTCGATGAGACAATCACCTTGAGCTGTGGTCTCTTTGGACCGTCGGATCAGTTGCCCCCGTTTACGCCGACGCCCCTGGCCGCGGCTCGCAGGCGTTCAGCCACGCGGTCTGGCGTCTCGCCTTTGCTGATAAAGGCATCCGCCCCGGCGGCGAGCGCGGCCTGACGGGCGTCCAACTGGCCGCTGAGGACGACGACGCGCACAGCCGGGCAGGCCACGCGCAGTTCAGCCAGGGCCGCGCCGGCCTCTGGGGGAAGCAAGCTCCAATGAACCACCAGCATGTCTGGGCGGGCGGCCGAGGCCTGGGCTAAGGCGATGGGCCAATCGGCGGCTTCGCCGACCACCTGCATGTTGAGATCCAGCAGCAATAGACGGAGGGCAGAGCGCACTTCGGGCTGGGCATCTGCCAGATAGACACGGGTCATGCGCTCATGCTACAACGAATACTCCCCGGCGACATCCGTCGGCCGGGGAGTGTTTGGCTCCGCCAGTTGGGGGAGATTAAAGAAGCGTGCCCAACAAAGAAACCCGGCTCCCTTTCGGGAAACCGGGTTTCCAAACATTGGCCTGCTGTGACGACTAGTACATCGCGGCGGAAATACCCCAACGGTTTGTCATGCTGAGCGGAGCGAAGCATCCCGCCCATAGTGCCGAGACTCTTCGCTTCGCTCAGAGTGACAACCATTGGCTCATTTAAGCCCAGGAGCACTAGAAGTCGCCCATGCCACCAGGCGGCATCGGCATCGGCTCTTTCTTCTCCGGCTTGTCGGCGATCAGCGCCTCGGTGGTCAGGATCATCGCCGCGATGCTGGTCGCATTCTCGACCGCGCTGCGCGTGACCTTGGCCGGGTCCATGATGCCGGACTTGATCATGTCCTCGTACTCACCGCTGAGCACGTTGAAGGCGATATTCTTGTTCTTGTCTTCCTTCTGCTGGCGGCGAACGTGGTCGATGACCACGGCGCCATCCATACCGGCATTGTGAGCGAGCCGCCGCATCGGCTCTTCGAGCGCGCGGCGCACGATCGCCACACCGGTGACCTCGTCGTCGAGCTCGGGCTTCATCTTGTCCAGAGCCGGGATGGCGTTGATCAGCGCTACACCGCCGCCGGGCACCATGCCCTCTTCGACGCCGGCGCGAGCCGCCGACAGCGCGTCCTCCACACGATGCTTCTTCTCTTTCAGTTCAACCTCGGTGCCGGCGCCCACGCGGATAATGGCGACGCCGCCGGCCAGCTTCGCCAGCCGCTCCTGCAGTTTCTCCTTGTCGTAGTCCGAGGTGGTGTTCTCGATCTCGACCTTGATCTGCTCGATGCGCCCCTTGATTTCTTTGGTCGCGCCTTTGCCTTCGATGATCGTCGTGTTGTCCTTGTCGGCCGTCACCTTGGCGGCTTGACCCAGATCGTCGAGCGTGACGCTCTCCAGCTTGCGACCCAGTTCCTCGGTGATGACGGTGCCGCCGGTCAGCGTGGCGATGTCCTGCAGCATGGCCTTGCGCCGATCGCCGAAGCCGGGCGCCTTGATAGCCAGCACACTCAGCACGCCGCGCAGCTTGTTGAGCACCAGCGTCGCCAGCGCCTCGCCGTCGACGTCTTCAGCAATGACGACCAGCTCGCGCTTGCCGCGCTGGAGCAGCTTCTCCAGCACCGGCACCATGTCGGAAGCGGCGGATATTTTCTTGTCGTGGATCAGGATGTAGGGATTCTCGAGCACGGCTTCCATCGCCTCGGAACTGGTGATGAAATACGGGCTGATGTAGCCGCGGTCGAACTGCATCCCCTCGACGTACTCGGTCTCGAACTCCAAGCCTTTGCTCTCTTCGACGGTGATCACACCGTCTTTGCCAACTTTGTCCATCACTTCGGCAATGAGCTCGCCGATTTCCTCGTCGGCGGCGGAGATCGTGGCGATGTGGGCAATGTCTTCTCGGGTCTTGACGTCGATCGACATCTTCTTGATCGCTTCGACGATCGCATCGCGGGCTTGCTCGATGCCGCGCTTGAGCAGCATCGGGTTAGCCCCGGCGGCGACCATCTTCAGGCCCTCGTTGACGATCGCTTGCGCCAGGACGGTGGCGGTAGTCGTGCCGTCGCCGGCCACGTCGTTGGTCTTGGTGGCGGCTTCCCTCAATAACTGCGCGCCCATGTTCTCGTACGGATCACTCAGTTCGATTTCCTTGGCAACGGTGACGCCGTCGTGGGTGATGGTGGGCGCGCCGAATTTCTTATCGAGCGCGACATTGCGCCCCTTCGGACCCAGCGTGGTCGCAACGGCGTTGGCCAGTGTATCCACCCCGGTCTTGAGCGATCGTCGCGCCTCTTCGCCAAAAGTCAGTTGTTTAGCCACGTGATTCTCCTTTTACTTCTCGACAATCGCGAGGATGTCGGATTCTTTGAGGATGAGCAGCTTCTTGTCCTCGATCTTGATCTCGGTGCCGGCATACTTGGCAAACAGCACGACGTCGCCCTTCTTGACGTCCATCGGGATGCGCTTGCCGTTTTCATCGGTGCGGCCGGGGCCGGCAGCCAGCACTTCGCCTTCTTGCGGCTTCTCTTTAGCCGTCTCAGGCAGGATGATGCCACTGGTCGTCTTCTCGTCTTTCTCGAGCGGTTCGACGACCACGCGATCCCCCAGCGGCTTCAGATTCATCTTCAACTTAGCCATGTTGCAGACCTCCCAGGTATATCGTATTGGGTTTCTCGGCCATTCGTCCTGGCCGGGTCGATACATCAGAACTGGCTAGCTCTCTCCGCGAGAGTGCTAGCGCTATCGAGAAGGGGCCATGTGCCGCCTCGGGTATAAGCCTGGCCTTCAGCCCGCCGCGTACACCCTATACTGGCTAATCGCAGTGAGTTCAGCGGCCAAGTGTGGGTTGAGTACCGCGAGTAGCTTGTCGTTGCCTGTCAGGGTGATGCTCGATTCTTGTCGTATCGAATCGGCCTCGATCTCAGCCTGTTGTGAGCGTCGGCAGCGCGACGCCTAATAGACGTCCGCCTCGCCTCGAGCTGGTCCAGGCGCGTGTAGTAGTCCGGGAATTCCTTGAGATGCGCCCAGGCGATCTTCCCTGTAAGGGCCAGGTCATCGTTCGTGACGTTCGTCTCCGGGTCCCGCGCACCATGTTCCCACTCAACTTCAAGGCCTCGGCGGAACTGCTCGAGATCGATCTCCTGCCAGTCTAGGCCAAGCGTGGCGCCGACTTGCTGGACTTCTTCTGCGCTAATCCGACGTTTGTTGCTCACGATGTACCTCGCTCTCAATAATATGTTGCTACGAAGTGCGCGGTCCGGGATGAAGCCCTGTGCGCCGCGCGTCAGCTCTAAGGTTCATAGGCAGGCTGTTCATGTCGCTGTCCGTTGGCCTGTGTCGCCTCGTGACTCTGGCCACACTCGACGGCGTCGGCCACTGGCTTGACAAGCCCAATAGCAGCAGCGGCGAAGAGGAGAACGTAGGCACAGTGGTCACACACCATTTGCACCAGGGGGGCGTTTGAGCCACCCTGGCTGACACCATTACCCATCGAAATCGGAGACAAGATGATCTCCCCGGCATGCCACTTGCCGCGCTTACAGACCGGGCAATGTCGCGGCCACAGATGCCGTGTGCTTAACCAATTTTGAAGCTTCTTTGATTGCCATTCAGCGAGCAGCATGTTGTTACTCCCTGTGCCTGACGGAGATGTGTGGGCGCAACTCACCCTGTTTTAGAAAGCGCTGTCGAACTTTCGCCGCAATTTGGCGCTCAGTCATCTTGCCAACAGTTTCAACACCGAGGATATGCCCATCAAGGTCTTCATGCTCAATCGGAGGGTAGAGCGCACCTCGGGCTGGGCATCGGCCAGATAGACACAGGTCATGCATTCATGCTACAACGAATACTCCCCGGCCACATCCATCGGCCGGGGAGTGTTTGGCTCCGCCAGTTGGGGGAGATTGCAGAGGGGGTGTCAGGCGATGAGCCGGTGGCGAACCGCCAGCGCCACCGCTTCGGTGCGGCTGGCGACACCTAGCTTAGCGAGGATGTTGCTGACGTGGGATTTGATGGTTGACGGGCTGACGACCAGCTTATCCGCGATCTCGGTGTTGTTCAAGCCTTCGACCATCAGCGCCAAAACGGCGCGCTCGCGCTCCGTCAGGTCGTGGCCTGGCGCTGGCGGCTGGCTGGCGGCGTGGACCAGGGCCTGGGCGGCCTCCGGCGACAGGGTGGCACGGCCGGCGTGCGCCGCGCGGATGGCCCGGGCCAGTTCGTCGGCCGACACATCCTTGAGCAGATAGCCGATAGCTCCTGCCTGCAGCGCGCTCTGGATCAGCCCTTCCTCTTTGAAACTCGTCAGCGCAATCACCTGCACGCTCGGAAACTGCTGGCGGACGGCACGCGTGGCGGTCGCCCCATCCATATCCGGCATGACCATATCCATCAGCACGACGTCGGGCAGAACCTGGGCGCAGAGTTGGATCGCGGCGTCGCCGCTGGCCGCCTCGCCCGCCAGTTCCAGGTCGTCGAACACCTTCAAGAAGGTCGCCAGTCCTCGGCGCACCATTGTATGATCGTCGACAAGCATCACGCGAATCGGCTGGGAGAGAGTCATCGGGCCTCCTGTTGCAGGACTTCCGTCCAGCGGACGGCGATTTCGGTACCGTGACCCGGCTGGCTCGTGACCAGCAACACCGCGCCCACGGCTTCGGCGCGCTCACGCATGATGCTCAGGCCAGAGCGACCGGGCGATACGCGCTCAGGGTCGAAACCGCGGCCGTCGTCGCGGATGCGCAGTTCCACCGCACCGGCATCCACCTGCAGATGGATCGCCACTTGGTTGGCCGCGGCATGCTTGGCGATGTTGCTCAGTCCTTCCTGGCACACACGGTAGAGCGCCACCTGCACCTCGGCGGGCAGGGTGCCTTCGCCCACCACGGTCACGGCGACGGGGATGTTCGTCCGGCCCGTGAGTGCGTTGCCCAACTGGCGCAGCAGGTCGCCCAGGTCGGTGTCCGTCAGGACCGAGGGCCGCAGCTCGGCCAGCAGCGCGCGCATCTCCGCCAGCGCGCCGCGCGTCAACCGGCGCAGGTCCTCCAGCGAGCGCCGCCCTTCGTCCGGGTTTCGCTCCCACAAGCGCGGCAGGACTTCGGCGATCAAGCCGGCGGAGAAGAGCGACTGGTTGACCGCATCGTGCAGGTTGCGTGCCAGACGCTGGCGCTCCTGCAGCGCAGCGAGCGTTTGCGCCTGTTCGTGCAGTTCCGCATTGACCATGGCGATCGCGGCCTGGTTGGCTATCGTCAAAGCCAGGTCGGCGTGGTGGGCCGTGAAGGTGTCCGGCGCGGTGTGGGCGACGCTCACCGCCCCAATGACGCGGCCTGTCACCGACAGAGGGACCCACATCCACGCTCGCATCTCTTCCAACAGCATAGCTGCCTGACCGGTCAGGAGCGACCGGAGAAACTGCGCCGCCGGGTCGGTGCTCCACACGTCGGCGATTCGGTTGGGCCGCCCTCCGTTGAACAGCGCCGTCAGGGTCTCTGGACCGTCCAGCCGGATGCGAAAGGGCATGGCCTGTTCCAGCCGCTGCGGTCCGCGCACGGCCAGGGCGACCAGGGTCGAGTCTTGCAACGTGAAGAGCAGGGCATGTGTGTAGTCGATAAGCACACGCAATTGGTCGAGGATCAAACCCGGCTGGACTTCCAGCGCGGAGGCCAGCGTTTGGGAGATATCCAGCAGTGTGGACTGCTCGCGCGTGCGGGCCTCTACCCGTTGCTGGAGCAGCCGCTCGGCCTGGACGCGCTCACTGACGTCGCGGAAGACACCCAGGACGCACGGTCGGTCATGATAAGTGAATGCCGTTCCGCGCACCTCGACGTAGAATGGTGAGCCGTCCCGCCGCACGTGGACTGCCTGTGCTTCGAACACGCCACCTGACTGAACTGCATGGGCGTACTCGCTGAACATACGATGGCTGTTGGGGTGGGTGAATACCGTCGGGTGCAGGCCGATGAATTCCTCGCGGGCATAGCCGTGCATCGCGCTTGCCGCGGGATTGGCCTCGACCACGAGGCCGGTCTCCATGTCGTTGATGATCAACCCGTCACTGGCGGCTTCGAAGATGCTCCGATTTTGCCGTTCTTTTTCTTCGGCCTGTGACTCGCGGCCCTGGCCGCGGTCTTGCAGCGCGGCCAGCGCAGCCTGAAGGTCTTCCAACAGGCGCCGTTCCTGAGACCCGGCGGGCCAGCGATCGAGAGGGATAACGGGAGGCGCGTCTGGAGCGCGAGCCGTTTGTTGGAACAGGCTGGACAACAACGCATAGACATCGGGCGAAGGAGGCATCGGGGTATAGTGTAACTCAGAGCGGCGCGGCTGTCACTCGCCGCCACTGTCGCCTTATCTGCGTGCGGGATATGCGCCGGCAGGTGATGTACACCGGTGCGTCGGAGGCCGGCATGCTTGCGCCTGCCTGCGGGTTTTAAGACGATTAACGCACAGAGGCGGTGACCTGTGTCACCGCCTCCACCATATCGGAAAGACTGATTTCGGCTTTGGCGTTAAACGCGCCGTGGCGTGCTACGATTTATAGGCTTCGCGGCCAGCCAGCAACAAGGCGTCAACTTCCTGAATGGCTTCAGGCATGGACAGGCGGGCTGCCGCCGCCCATTCCCGCCA
>DATBWU010000059.1:0-2745 GCA_036514635.1 Anaerolineae bacterium
CTCCCGCCCGGCGCGATGGTCGCCAACCTCGACCGACGCAATCGATCCGATGCGATAGCGATCTCCCACCGCCAGCAGCCCGTTCAGCGACTTCGCATCTGTCTTCGTCACGACGATTAGATCGAGGTCGCGATCCCAGAACGGCATCCGTGCGCCGAGCGCGGCCAGCAGCGCCGACGGGCTGTTCGACCCGCCGATCAGAATCTGTCGCCCCTGCGGCGTCTGCACGAAAACCGGCATTCCATCAACGTTCAGCGCGTGAACGTGCAGTTTGCCATCCGGTCGCCATGACAAGGCCAGCGCAACCAGCACGCCAACTATCACAAACGCAGGCAAAGCGAATCGAGGCGAAATGAGTTTGGACATGCGCGTCTTGATCTCCGTTCGTTGTTCCGTATTGCGTGTTGCGTAGAACGTGACAGCGGCCAGCGTCACCGCATACGCCGCGCCCCATAGCGGATCGACGTAGCCCAGCTCGATCGACACGCCGGGTATTTGGGCGAACAGGTGAATCACTTGAATCGTCCATGACAGGAACAACCAGGCCAACCAACCCACCCACTGACCTAGCGGTAGCCAGGCTAACCCGGCCAGCAGCGCCAGCCCGCCGAAGACCATCACCCCGGCCTGCGCCGGCAGTACCAGCGCGTTGACGATCAAGGTGAGGATCGACATCTGACGGAAGGTGATGATCAAGATCGGCAACGTGGTGATCTGCGCGGCGAGTGTGACGAGCACCGCATCGCCCAGCACGCCGACGATCTTCTTGGCTGTGTCGCCGCTGAGCAGTCGCATCAGTCCGCGCTCGACGACGTTTTGGATCGGACGCGTGTAGATCATCAGTCCGAGCGTTGCAGCGAAGCTGAGTTGAAAGCCAATGTCGCCCAGTGTGAACGGGTCGAGGAAGGTCATCAGAATGGCGGCGAAGAAAAGCGAGTTGAGCGCGGCGGTTTGGCGACCGAGGTACGTGGCCCACAGCGTCAGCCCGCCCATGATCGCCGCGCGCACGACCGACGCGCTCGCGCCGACGAGCACGGTGTAAGCGAGGACGGCGATCAGCAGGATCGGCACAGCGCGACGCCGCCCAAACAGGCGAATCGCGGGGACTGACATCATCGCGATTAAGATCGAAAAATTGTACCCACAGATATAAAACCAAACCGGATGTGACGTTTCGGCTGGATGGCGCATTTCAACGAGCGCCGATGAAATCGATTCCGCGTCATAAAAGCAGAAAGCCCCGAAAATCAGGGGGTTCTGCTGTGGAGTGCTGTCAAACGGCGGTGAGGAGCTTTTACCCAGAGCGATGGCTTACAAACCTTTTGCCGCAACCTGCCTTATTTGCAGAGAGAGCAGCCGAATATTGTAATGTCGTCCGCACGTTTGCGCCGATCTTTTCCAGGTGCATTTGGAGCCATGTCCAGGTCTTGGTAGTGCCCCTTTAACGGGGGTAACCCTTATTCAGGGTCACCCAAGGCGCTGGGGCAGTACGCGAAAACCCAGCAATTCATCCATCGTCCAGACGTGGTTGGTCAGACCAGCCGCCATCGCGGGTGTCACCTTTCTCCATTTCTTGTGCGTGGCGCGCGGCCCTTTGGTCAGCGCCGGCTTCGACAGACGTTGACGCAGGCCGCAATGCGGGATCACGAAGTGGTAGTGGGTGAACGCCGAATTATCCGGCAGCCGTCGCCGGGCGACGCGCCCAGCCCGTTCCTCATCGCCGGCACAGCGATCACGCCCTCATGCCGAACATTTTTAAGGTTAGCCTATTGTGATCCAGAACTTTCGCAGTATACTTTCCAGTGTTACACCGTTGGGTCGTGGGCATTTCCCCATTCATAAAGACAAAGGAATAGCCTCATTGTTGCGGCACCTGTGGCCGAATGCATCGAGCGCCTTTCGGCACGCTTGGCGTTTATATCTCCTGCTTTACGCGCGAGGTGGACGTATTGATGATACGCGTGCGCGGCTTACCTCAGCACGCGCCCCTCTTCCTAATCGTACGATCGTTGCCGGTCGAGCCTGAAACGGTTGCTGTCTTCTTACGAAGTCGAAACGGTTGCGCGATTTAAGCCTGAGTTGTAGGTGCGTACCACGCGGCGAGCCAATCCGCCTGAAGGAAGCATTGGCGATCACGCCAGGTGAGGAAGGTAGATGCCATGCCCAACATTCGCGTTCTCAACTGGAACATCGAGAGACTATCTGGCAACAAGGTGGCCATCGCCGGCATGGCCAACAACATCGGGCAGGTCATCGCCGATTCGCAAGCCGACATCGCCATCCTGCTGGAAGTCACCTCCGGGACCGGGCTGGCGGCGATGGGCGCTGTCTCTAACGCCGCCAATGCCGCTTCCGTCGCCGCCGGCGGGAACCCCAACGATTACACTGGCTGGCTGGTGTCTTACGCCACCGGCTTCGAGTATTACGGAGTATTAATTCGGAATCTGAACACGGTGCGACCGGTGCGGGTCACGGCGGGGCCAACAGGCGAGGACACTTTCGCCAACCCCGCGTTGTCCAACTTGGATCAGAATCAGTTCGGCACCTGGCCCGGCACTTTCGCAGCGATGGTCAATGCTTACGCTGCACCGCTGCCCGCCCCGGCGGCCAGGCCCAAATTGCCCCTCATCGATGTCTATGCCAGCGATCCACCACGGGGCCGCAAGCGTTCTCACTTCGCCGGGCGGAACTTAGCGAACGGCGGGTATGCGCTGGGCAACGGCTTCCGTATGCCGTGTTTGGCGA
>DATBWU010000060.1:0-13565 GCA_036514635.1 Anaerolineae bacterium
CGCGCGCCGCCGACATCGCCGCCGCCGAGGCCGCGCTCGCTTCCGCGCAGGCGCAACAAAAAGTCGCGCTGGATACGCACGACAAGACCATGCAGTGCGTCACGGTGACGTTGCCGAATGGAACACAGCAAGAAGTTTGTCCAGGCCTGGGCACGCGCGAAGAGCAGGCGCGCGCCGCGCTGAACGCCGCGAACGAAGCGCTCGACGCGGCGCAGGAGCGGCTCGATCAGTTGAAGGCCGGCGCGACGAAGAACGAGCTCGACGCGGCGCGCTCGCGCGTCGATGCCGCGCAGGCGCAGCAGGCGATGGCGCAGGCCCAACTCGATCTGCTGAAGAGCGGCGCGCGCGATGAGCAGCTGGCAGCGGCGCAGGCGCAGGTCGAAGCCGCGCAGGCGCAGGTCAATGCCGCCAGTGCGGCGCTGGACGTGCTGAAGGTTCAATTACGCAAGTTCACACTGACTGCTCCCACGGATGGCGTGGTTCTGACTCGCGCGATCCAGCCGGGAGAAGTCACTCTGCCGGGCGCGACGTTGCTGACGATCAGCCAGATCGATTCGTTGACGATCACGGTCTTTGTGCCTGAGGATCGCTACGGACAGATTCGCCTGAGTCAAACGGTGACCGTCCGCGTGGATTCCTTCCCCGATGAACCCTTCGCGGCGACGGTGACGCGCATCGCCGATCGGGCCGAGTTCACGCCGCGCAATGTGCAGACCGCCGAAGGCCGCCGCACGACGGTATTCGCCGTCAAACTGTCAATCGAGAATCGCAACGGGAAACTGAAACCGGGAATGCCGGCGGATGTGGAGTTCAATGAGTAAAACGTAAAGCGTGAGGGCGCTCATTACGTTTTACGCATTACATTTCACGTTCGACACTTTAGCCATGACCAACGCGATTATTGCCGAGAATCTCGTCAAGACCTTCAGGGCCGTGCGCGCCGTCGACGGCGTGAGCCTGAGCATCGCCGAGGGTGAAATCTACGGACTGGTCGGGCCGGACGGCGCGGGCAAGACGACGACGATGCGCCTGCTGTGCGGTGCGCTGCGACCCGATGCGGGGAGCGCCAGTATTCGGGGACACGATCTGGCGAGGGCGCTCGACGCTGCCCGCGAGCAGATCGGTTACCTGGCGCAGCGTTTCAGCCTGTACGGCGATCTGACGGTGATGGAGAATCTGCGCTTCTTCGCCGAAGTGCACGGCCTGAAAAGCGCCGAGTGGCGCCCGCGCACGCTGGAGATTTTGGAGTTCGTCGGGCTGGCCGAGTTCGTCCATCGCCGCGTGGATCAGTTATCGGGTGGGATGAAACAGAAACTCGGACTGGCGACCGCGCTGGTGCACCGGCCCAAAGTGTTGCTGCTCGACGAGCCAACCGGCGGCGTCGATCCGGTGACGCGCCAGGATTTTTGGCAACTGCTCATCCGTATCGTCGGACAGGAAGGCGTCTCGGTGCTGGTGAGCACACCGTACATGGACGAGGCTGCGCGCTGCACGCGCGTCGGCTTCATGCATCGCGGCAAGATGATGATCGGAGGCACACCGGGACAGGTCGCCGGTCGCTTAAGTGGACGTGTGCTCGAGCTGGTGGGCGGGCCGCGCGAGGCCATGCGTCGTGTTGCGGCAGCCGATCTGGATGTGGAAGATGTGCAGATGTTCGGTGATCGGCTGCACTTGCGCGTGAAGGCCGGCTTGGCGGATCGGGTGCTTGGGAGATTGCCGGGCAGGCTGCAAGAGGCCGGTGTGCAGGTTCAGCGACTTCGCTCGATTGCGCCGACGCTGGAAGATGCGTTTATCGAATTGCTGGAAGTGACGAAGGGCAAAGGATGAGGGATGAAGGATGAAGAGCCTTCGTCATTCGTCTTTGGTCTATCGTCTTTCGTCTGATGTGAAATGAGCATGTCTCAAATCGTAATCGATGTCCAAAACCTGACCAAACGCTTCGGGGATTTTGTCGCCGTGGATCGCGTATCGTTCGCAGTGCAGGCGGGCGAAGTGGTCGGCTATCTCGGCCCGAATGGATCGGGCAAGACGACGACGATCCGCTTGTTGCTGGGCCTGATTCAGCCCTCGGAGGGCGATGCGCAGGTGCTGGGTTACGATATCCGCACGCAGACCGAAGCGATTCGCGCGCGGGTGGGATACATGTCGCAGAAGTTCGCGCTGTACGAAGAACTGACGCTGCGCGAGAATCTGGACTTTTATACGGGCGTGTATGGCATCCGTAACACCGAGCAGGGCGCGCGCATGCGCGAAGTGATCGATCTTCTCGGCTTGAGCGGCCACGAGGACAATCGGGCCGGCGAACTCTCAGGTGGCTGGCGGCAGCGATTGGCGCTCGGCTGCGCCCTGATCCATCGACCGCAATTGCTGTTCCTCGACGAGCCGACCAGCGGCGTCGATCCGTCGGCGCGGCGGGCGTTTTGGGATTTGATTTACGATCTGGCTGCGCGTGGCACGACGGTCTTCGTCACGACACACTACATGGATGAAGCCGAGCACTGCGGGCGCGTCGGCATCATGTTTCGCGGACAACTGCTGGCCATGGACACCCCCAGCGGCCTGAAGGCGAGCGCATTGCCCGGCGCGGCGTGGGATGTAGTGGCTTCGCCTCTGCTAGATGCGCTGGCCGCCTTGCATCAAATCCCCGGTGTGGTGCAGGCTGCGCTCGCCAGTGACAAACTCCGCGCGATCACGACGAATGGGTTTACTGCCGAGTCACTCGCGGGCGCGCTGGCCGGGTTGGGGATCGGCGGGGCGATCGTCGAGCGCGCCGAGCCTACACTGGAGGATGTGTTCATTACGCTGGCCGGGCATCGAAGCGGACGGTCGTCAACGGACTTGTAAGCGGACAAGCGGATGGAAACGGATGGCGAACTGCGCGAAGCACATCTGTTTCTATTCGCCTGTCCGTGCCCGGCCCGCTTAACACAAAAGGACACGAAGCCTTCGCGCGCTTCGTGTCCTTTGAAGTTCACTTCACCGATTGAGTAACTCACCTTACGCAGTCGGGCAGGACTTTACCGCAGAGTGCGCGGAGAACGCAGAGATTTGCTTGGAAATCCGCTCCGCGCCCTCCCCGCACTTGCCGCTACGCGGCAGCGTGGGGCAAGTGTGCGTTCTCGGCGGTGAAATGGTCTCTTGCGTGAGTGCGTAATCCTCTACGCCGTGTCGCCCGGGTTCACAGGCGATTGGGGCAGGGACGGGGCAGTGCCGAACGGAGGGCGGAAGTCGAATCGGAAACCGGGCATCCGGAAACCTCGTGGCGTCTGGTCGTTATTGAAGTGGCGGAAGAACCCGCCGACCGATACGCCCAGGTAGGCCTTGTCCGCGTTGTCGGGATGCGCACCCAACATCGCCGTGAGAGTCAACGGGGCCGTTTCGCCTGCGCGATACACTTTCAGCGTCACGGTATCGCCCGGCTTGTGCGCGGCGATGGCATCGACCAGGTCTTGCGGCGTCTGGATCGATTTGTCGTCGATGGCCGTGATCACATCGCCCGTCTTCAGCCCGGCTTTCGCGGCCGGGCTATCGGAGGTGACTTCACCGACAAACGCTCCTCCGGTGATGCCTTCAGGCAACTTCGGCGTGTTGAAGAAGAAACCCCTGTCGAAGCGCGGCCCATACTTCACTCCCAGATAAGCCTCGCCTTCCGCATCGGGGTTCTCGCCGAGTGTGACCGTCACGTCGCGCGCCTCTTCGCCCGGCCGCTCGATCTTCAGCGTGAGCGTATCGCCCGGCTTGTGCGACTTGATGATCTGGGCCAGGTCTTGATCGGGAGCCAGATCAGTGCCGTCAACAGCGAGGATGCGATCGCCTGCCTTCAGACCGGCCTTGTCCGCCGGGCCGCCGGATACAACCTCGACGATCACCGCGCCGGTGAGGGGTGACGGCTTTACGAAGTCCAATCGGCTGCGTCCGCCGTGCGAGGCCACCCCCAGGTACGGAACGCCGTTCCGGTCCTCGAGCGTCGCCGTCAGCGTGCGTTGCTCGTCGCCGTGCGTCAGCGTCAGCGCCACCGAATCGCCCGCCTTTCGAGCGCGCACGGCGCGGAGCAGGTCGGCCGGTTGATTCACCGGCGTATTCTCGATCGAGAGAAGGATGTCACCGCGTTTCACACCCGCTTTGGCCGCCGGCCCGTCGGGATCGACTGAGACGATCACGACGCCCGGCTCTTCACTTGTCTGCGGGGTGAGCGTGGCTTGCAGCGCGGCCGCCGCATCCGCCTTCACCGGGGTCGTCTGACTGCCTGCCGCCACGCCGACAGCAAATACCAGCAGCAACAGCGCAATCGACGCGCCGGCCATTTTCAGTGCGCGTTTGCTCATGTGTGAGTCCCCTCCAGGATAGGTGTGCACCCGATAGCGTTGCCGTACAGAACAATCGTACGCCGACTGTCGTGATTTTGCGCCACAAATATGAGAGGCACATTAAAGGCGCATTTGAGTTGGCGCAACGATTGTCGATGCTCGAAATCCCGGAGGGGACATTCGGGTGTCTCTTCACGGCCCTGGCGGCAAGTCTAACTGATTCGCCAGCCATTCCAGGCGATCGCGTTGTGAGACTTCATCCAATCGGTGCGAGGTGTTGTACCATTTGACTTCTTTCGGCTCGCTGGCAGCGTTGAAGAAGTCAAGAGCAACCTCCTGCGGAACGAAACCATCATTACTCGAAAACTGGAAAAGCAGGGAGGCCGGGGCGGCGTGAGGGACGTACTGGATCGGGTCAACGACTGCCAGCGCCTCGCGGTATGCCTCCCCGTCTACATCGCTTCCCAGGAAATAATCCAGCGACCAGTCGCTGTACGTTCCCATGCCTGCCATGAGCACATAAGCCTTCACCCGTTTCTCCACGCCGCTCAAGACCCCGCCGTGGATTGCGCCGTAATCATGCCCGACATACGCGATTCGCTGAGGATCCACACCGGGTTGGGAGAGGAGGAAGTCCACGGCCCGGCGGAGTTCGATGACTTGATGGATGACTTGCAGGCGATCGCTCTCGCCGTCGCGTGGACGCACGCCCCAGGGGAAGTAGCCATCGATCAGCAAAGATACCACCCCTTGTTTTGCCAACAGTTCGGCCTCCTCTAAAAACTCTTCGCGATTGCTCGAAGCATCACCCAACCAGTGCAAAAACAGTATTCCGGCAAAAGGCCCATCGCCCGCGGGCCGGACGAGGTACGCGGGCGTCCACCCTTTGACAAAGCCATACTGTGGATCGTGGGCCGTGTATATGATATCGTGGATCGTGTATCCCTCTTGTTCGCTGGCCGAGGAGAGGTCTCTCACTTCAAACGGCACGTCGGAGGGATCATCAAAAAGATGGGCGGCCTGCTCGTAGGTCAAGTCATTTGGAATCGGCGTAGGCCCGGCGGGCGTGGGAGTCTCGGGTATCGGTGTGTCCGTGGGTGTGGGGGAGGGCACGCTCGTTGGGAGCGAGGGTGAAGCGGAGGGCGTCGGCGGCGCACCCGTGGCAGAACAGGCTGCCAATGACGGGCCTAGAGAAATGATCGCTAAGACCTTCAGCCAACGTGTCGTGTTCATGGGATGACTCTCCTGGTATGCCTGCGCAGGTCATCGAGTTCAGCCACCTGGCTTCGATATAACCCGATGAAGTATTTTGACGGTTGAGATTATAGTGAGTTTCTGATAACCTGTCAATATCATTTTGATGGTTATGGCAAATTTCTCGGATTTGGGCTAGAATAAAAGCCCCCTCGCAGGGCGCTGTGGCGGCGGAGGGCAACCCATCATGAGAAAACAACTGGCAGGAGCGCGAGCAATGGTCATTGGCGCTAAGCACTTTCTTCTGTTGGGCGGCGAGTTGTGCCTGGATTTCACTAACACGGTCAACCGGCACTCTGTGGAACAGCCGATCGCGCGCCTGGCGAGTTATACAGACCTGGCACAGTGGAGCCAGCAGGCGGGTATCCTTACCGAAGCCGAAGCGGATCGCCTGGTGCGTGAGGGGAGAAAGCGAGAGCAGGAAGCGGCGGCCGTGCTGGAGAAAGCCTGGCTGCTTCAGAATGCTATCTACCGCATCTTTTCAGCCTTCATCGAGGGCGAGTCGCCGCGCGCGCAAGATATGCAGGCATTGAACGATGCCCTATCGCAAGCGCTGGCGCGCCAGCGAATTGTCGCCGCCGCCGAGCATTTTGAGTGGACCTGGGCCAGCGCGGGCGATTCACTGGATCGAATGCTTGGCCCTATCCTGCGTTCGGCGGCAGACTTGTTGACGTCGGAAAAGCTGGCCAGGGTCAAGAAATGCGGCGGTTGTAACTGGCTGTTTCTCGACGCCAGCAAGAATGGCAGTCGCCGCTGGTGCATGATGAGCGTGTGCGGCAACCGGGCAAAGGCCCGTCGGCATTATGACCAGGTACGTAGCGCCAGAGGGAAACAACAACGGAAGGGGCGTGCCCAGAGGTGACAACCGGAGCCTGCTGATCATTCCGCCTTCTTGTGCGGCGGGTAACTGCTCAGGCTGCCTCACCCCCGGCCCCTCTCCCGAAGCGCGCTGTTTCACTTCGGGAGAGGGGGTTGGGGGGTGAGGCTGAGTAGTTACTGCGGCGGCTTGATTTCCCGCGCTTCACGCATCACGTGATCACGCGGTCCGTATCAGTTTCCTCAGCACCGTGGGCAGGATGCCGCCGCTACGATAGTATTCCACCTCGACCGGCGTGTCGATGCGAACGGTCACCCGAAACTCGACGACCGAGCCATCGTCGCGCTTCGCTCTGATCGTCACACCCTGGCGCGGTTTCAGATTGGCGCCCAGCCTCTCGATGTCGATCACTTCGCGGCCGGTCAGGCGAAGCCCCTCGACACCCTGGCCCTCCTCGAATTGCAGCGGCAACACACCCATGCCCACCAGGTTGCTTCGGTGAATACGCTCGAACGATTGGGCAATCACCGCCCTGACACCGAGCAGTGCCGTGCCTTTCGCCGCCCAGTCGCGGCTGGAGCCGGTGCCATATTCCTTGCCCGCCACTACGATCAATGGCGTCCCTTCGGCCTTGTACTTCATCGCCGCGTCGTAGATCGTCATCTGTTGTCCTTCAGGCCACTTGATCGTCACGCCGCCCTCGACGCCGGGCAGCATCAGGTTCTTGATGCGGATGTTGGCGAACGTGCCGCGCATCATCACTTCGTGGTTGCCACGCCGCGTGCCGTATTGATTGAAGTCCTTCTTCTGAACGCCCTTCGAGATAAGGTACTGTCCCGCCGGGCTTTTCTCCGGAATGTCGCCGGCCGGTGAAATGTGATCGGTCGTCACCGTGTCGCCGAAGATCGCCAGGACGCGCGCGCCGAGGATCGGCTGGATGGGTTGCACGTCGAGCGTCAGGTCGATGAAGAACGGCGGCTCTTGAATGTAGGTCGATGTATCACCCCACGGATACAGCTCACCGCCCGCGACCGGGATCGCGTTCCAGGTCGGGTTGCCATCGAAGACATTGGCGTACTGCCGCTTGAACATCTCCGGCTTGATCGACTGCCGGATCATCTCGGCGATCTCTCGCTGCGTCGGCCAGACCTCGCGCAGATAGACCGGCTTGCCGTCTTCGTCCGTGCCGATCGGTTCGTTGACCAGATCGATATCCACCGTGCCGGCCAGCGCGTAGGCGACGACGAGCGGCGGCGAGGCGAGGTAGTTCGCTTTGGTCAGCGGGTTGATGCGGCCTTCAAAGTTGCGGTTGCCGCTCAACACTGCCGCCGCGACGAGATTGCCGTCTTGAATCGCCTGCGCCACTTGCTGGGGCAGAGGGCCGCTGTTGCCGATGCACGTGGTGCAGCCGTAGCCGACGACGTTGAAACCGATCTGTTCCAGATACGGCAGCAGGCCCGCTTCTTTCAAGTATTCGGTCACGACCTTCGAGCCGGGAGCCATGCTCGTCTTGACGTACTGCGGCGGCTTCAGCCCGCGCTCGACGGCCTTCTTCGCCAGCAGGCCCGCGCCGAGCATCACCGACGGGTTCGAGGTGTTGGTGCAGGAAGTGATGGCGGCGATGACGACCGCACCATGTCCAATTGATGATTGATGATTGATGATTGATGATTGTCGGTCGCCGTTGGCGATGGCGACTGTCTTGTTGAGATCGGATTCAGAGAGGCCGAAGCCGCGATCGGCCGTCGGCGTGACGAGCGATTGGTGGAACGCTTGCTTCATTTCGGACAGCGCCACTTTGTCCTGCGGGCGCTTCGGGCCGGCCACACTCGGCTCGATACGGCCCAGATCGAGTTCGAGCGTGTCGCTAAACTCAGGGTCGGGCGTGCCGTCGGTGCGGAAAAGACCCTGCTCTTTGGCGTAGCGCTCGACGAGCACGACGTCCTCTTCCGTGCGGCCCGTGCGTCTCAGGTAACTCAGCGTCTCGATGTCGATCGGGAAGAAGCCCATCGTCGCGCCATACTCGGGCGCCATGTTGGCGATCGTCGCGCGATCGGCCAGGCTCATCTGGCCGAGGCCGGGGCCGTAAAACTCGACGAACTTATCGACGACGCCTCTCTTGCGCAGCAGCTGCGTGACGGTGAGCGTGAGATCGGTCGCGGTGACGCCTTCGCGCAATTGACCGTATAACTTGAAGCCGATCACCTGTGGCGTCAGCAGATAGAGCGGCTGGCCCAACATGCACGCCTCGGCCTCGATGCCGCCGACGCCCCAGCCGACCACGCCCAGGCCGTTGATCATGGTCGTGTGGCTGTCAGTGCCGACGAGCGTGTCAGGAAAAGCCAGAGGCCAGTGGTCAGTGGTCAGTGACCAGTGATCACCGATCACTGACAACTGATCACTGATCACTACTTTGGCGAGGTACTCCAGGTTCACCTGATGCACGATGCCCGTCGCCGGCGGAACGACCCTGAAATTATCGAAGGCTCGCTGACCCCAGCGCAGGAACTCGTAGCGCTCGCGATTGCGCTCGAACTCGATATCCGCATTCAGGCGCAGCGCGTCGGGCGTGCCGAAGTAATCGACCTGCACCGAATGGTCGATGACCAGATCGACCGGGATGAGCGGGTTGATCTTCTTCGGATCGCCGCCGAGGCGCTTCGCGGCCGAGCGCATCGCGGCCAGATCGACGATTCCCGGCACGCCCGTGAAGTCTTGCATCACGACACGCGCCACTTTGAACGAGACCTCGACCGGCGCGGGTGCTTTGGCGTTGTAGTTCGCCAACGTGCGCACGTCGTCTTCGGTGACGGCGTAGCCGTCACAGTTGCGCAGGGCCGATTCGAGCAACACCTTGATCGAGAACGGCAGCCGATCGATTTTGCCGACGCCAGTCTTTTCGAGATGGTTCAATCGATAGAGCTGTGCGCGGCCCGAGCCGATCTCGAAGGTATCGAGCGCGCCGAAGGGGTTGGATAGTTGGTGAGTTGGATGGTGGGTCATACTCTCCTCAACACTACGACTTCGATGTCCGCTGAAACTCATCCCAGACTTGCGCCCAGTATTCGATGAGCCGGAGTTCTCGCGCCCAACGATTCAGATACGCCATATCGAGCGGCTGTTCCCACCGCCCCATGTTGGCTAACATGCCTGCGATGTCACGCAGATGTTTGGTGGACACACCCTGCGAGATTCGGTAGTAGTCCAGTTTCATCAAGATCACATCTTCGGGCGCGTAGAGCCAGACTTTGCCGCGCGCAGCCTCAGGGTACGGCAGTTCGCGCCGTCGAGCGAAGGCGGCCCGATCATACGCCGTGCTCCGCAGCAAATAGCAGTCGGCCTTCCAGCCGCCGTGTGGATCGATGACGCCGAATGGGATCGGGTTGCGATAGCCGAATGTCTCGCGGATCGTTTCCACATCGGCGAACATGTCAACCGACCGAAAAGCCACGGCGAATCGGTCGGCGTCACCGGGCTGCAAATGCACCGTGAGGTCTGCGTCGAGCGTTTGGCGCGGTTCTCCGTACTGGCTACTGGCGAAGGAGCCGGCGAAGCCGTACTCGATCCGCAGGTCGTCTAGAACGTTAGCCAGCACGCCGACAAACTTTTCGTACGATCTCGGGCCGGACTCCACCACGTAGCAGCATCCTTTCCACAGCGCGCAAGCGTATCTCTTCCGGCGGCAAATTGGGGTGAGCACGCTGTTCCTGAGCCACGTAGGCAGCCCTGGCGAAGTCGGCGAGTTCGCCGATCATCGCAAAGCGTCGCTCTGGCGATAGATTGGCCAGAACGGCGATCATGTCGCGGTTCAGATCGGCAAACGCCTCACGAACGGCGCGCTCAAAGTCTGTCGAGATCATGGTTCTTCTGGACTCGTCGAAAGCCGTACGGATAGTATATCACGCTCACACTTCACTCATCACGGATCACGCTTCACGCGGGAGCACTTCACTTTGGGGGCAGGTCCTGCCTCACCCCCAACCCCCTCTCCTGACGACCGCCGTTTCGTCGTCAGGAGAGGGGCCGGGGGTGAGGTCAAGCGGCCAGCCCGCCGCGTGTGAGGGGTAGCCTGGAGTTTAGGATCGCGACAACGTGTGGATGCGGATCAGTCAGGGCAATCACCACGTTGCAGCACAGAAAATCAGAATTTCAGAAACCAGCAGATCAGGCTATGGAGACCGGAGGACGCAGCGAAAGCCCGACTCGCTGGACCGATTGACTGGCGTGCCCCTGCTGCGGTACGCGCACCGGGCGTACGAGGCAGCATTGTTCCATGCACCGCCGCGCAGCACGCGCAACACATCACCTGGTGCTCCCGGGTCTTCACGGCGACTATCTTCCGGATCGTAGGGATACTTGAAATCGGGTTGCTGCCACGCTTCTCCCCACAGGCTGCGCGTCCACTCCCACACGTTGCCGGCGCAATCTTGCAGTCCATACGGACTCTGATCGCGCGGAAATAACCCGACCGCCGTCGTCTGGCCGATGTCGCTCTCCCAGGTATTCGCCTCGCCGGCTTCAAACGCATTCCCCCACGGCCACTCGAAGCCGTGCGGCCCGCGCGCCGCTTTTTCCCACTCGGCCTCGCTTGGCAGGCCGAAGTCCCGGCCCGTCGTCGCTTTCAGCCAGTTGCAGTAGGCGACTGCCTCGTACCACGACACGCCAGCGACCGGATGATTATCGATATTCCAGCGCGGGTCGGTCCCAAACCGCGGCTCGGAGACGTCGCTCTCGCCGCGCCACTTCCAGCCGGCGCCTGTCCAGCACCTGCGCCACTTTTCGGTGTAGCCGCCGTCGACGACGAAGCGGCGATACTGCGCGTTCGTCACCGGGTGCTTGCCGATGAGATACGTGGGAAGTGTAACTTTGTGCTGCGGGCGTTCGGATTCGCTCGTGTCGCTGCCCATGACGAACTCGCCCGCCGGAATCTCGATCAGATATGGCACGTCGCACGCAACGTCCAGGCGCGGATCGCCCAGCCAGCCCAGCACGCGGCCGGCTTCGGCGCGCTCGGGCATCGATAAGCCCGTAGTGACGACCGTAGTCGCGACTTCAGTCGCGGAACCCTCGCACAGTTCGGCCAGCCCATGCCGCACTACATCCCACAGCGCCAGCCCGCCGGGCAAGCCGGCGACGACCGCCTTCTGCACGTCGCGCAGGCACTCGCCGGCCAGCGCCAGTCCCCGATAGCGATCGTCGCCGCGCGTTTCTTCGACCAGGCGGCGGATCAGATCGAGCGCGGCGCGGCCCTGCTGCGTCACGGCCAGCCGCGCGACCGTCAGCAGGATGACTTCGCGCCAGACGGGATCGGCGCGATGCGCGAAGCACGTCTCCGGCCAGTCGCCGCGATGGACCAGCCACAGCGCGGTGAGATATTCCTGGAAGGTGCGGTGCGGGAAGCTATAGTGGGCGACGTCTTTCTCTTGCAGCAAGCCGCTGCGCCCGACCAGAAACTCCAGGAACTCGAACACCTTGTCGCGCGCGTGGCTTTCGTCGGCGACTAAACTCTTGAACGTGGGCAAGATCAACGGTTCGACATCGGCGCGCGTCACGTCGGGCAGGCCGTGCGCCTGCATGTGCCAGGCGATGGGGCACAGCAGCAACAGTTTCGCCGTCTCGTCGCGCAGCGCCGGCAGGCCCAATTGATCCGACAGCCCACCGCCGGACTGGCCGCGCCGGGCCGCCTCCCAGTTGTCGAGCATCACCCGCACGCACTGCTCGTACAACTGCACGCGCCGCTCGGGCAGCCCGACCTGTTTGTAATGCACGTAGGCCATCACCGTCAGCAGCAGTGGATTACTCGCCAGTTCCGGCAAGCGCGCGCTGGCCCTGATTTTACCGATCAAATCGGACGCGCGGCGCTGCGGTGAAGCGCCGGCCAGTTGGTCAGCCAGCGCGCCATACCACGCGCCGACGAACTGCGCCTGCTCGCCTCGATCAAACGGCTGCAGCTCGACCTTGTAGAATTCGCCGCCCAGCACGCTGGCGTCGTGATAGGCGTATGTCCGGCAGGTGACGATGGCCCGGTTGGGATAGCGCGCGGTGAAATTCTCGACCGCCTCGCGCACGCCCTTGCGCTGGGCATCGGTCGGCACTTCGTCCAGTCCGTCCAACAGCAGCAGGCAGCGGCCGTCCTCCAGCGCGGCTTCGAGGTGCGGCTTGAGGTCGGGCACTTTCAGGTGGTCGAGCTGGCGCATGACGTAATCGAACAGCAGCGCGGCCGGATACTCGGCGGCCTCAGCCTGCGAGCGCGCGCCGAGCGCGGCGTTGAATGATCGCAGCGGCACGTAGATCGGCACGCGCAGCCCGAGGCCCCAGTCGAACACCTTCTTCAAGATCGACTTTTGGTCCTTGTCCCACGCCTCGGCGAAACGCAGCGCCAGGTGACTCAGGAAGGTGCTCTTGCCCGATCCGGGATCGCCGACGAGCACCAGCCGTTCTTTCCGGATCGCCATCTGCATCGCCGTCAACGCGCGTTCCGGGTCAAATGCACGCCGCGCCGCTCGATTGGTTTCATCGCGATCGCTCGCCGACCGCTCGTTCGTCTTGAGCGACACGTAGACCGATTCCAGCTCGACGCGCAGGTTGGGGTCGGCGCCCACGCCTTGCAGGTTGAGGTAGCGATGCTGCTGAACGATCGCGTCGCAGTAGGTATGCCACAGCTTTTTGATCGGCTTCGCGGGCTTCTTGAGCGCGCCGGCCGCCTGGCCAATGTTGATCGTGAGATCGCGGCCGGCAGCTAGCTTATCACGACCGATCACATCGCCGCGCACCCGGATCTGCTTAGCCCGCGCATTCACGCCGCCCGAGCGCGAGGACTTGAGCACTGTCGTCTTCCCTTTCGGCTTTGACAGGCTCGCTCGTTTGGGCCGCTGAAATTTCGCCTTCGTTTTGGACACGCGCTGCGACATGGTTGCCTCGCCACGCTTCACTCGTCACGCATCACTTAGGGCCTGTCTAAAAACAACTTCCGCTTTTGTCATTCTGAGAATTCCACATCGCCAGGTGGCGATATGCCTGAAGTCAGAAACTTGCGCGCCGCATGGCCGCGCGGCGATGAATTCGCCGCGCTACGCCGCTGCGCCTAATGAATCGGGCTAGTCGGATTCATCCGACGCTGGGGTGTAGCCCGCCGAGTTCATCGGCGGGGCGGGCGCACGCTGGCAACGGCCCAAGTTTCTGGGTAG
>DATBWU010000061.1:0-2961 GCA_036514635.1 Anaerolineae bacterium
GTGTCAGTTACCGGGGTATACTGATCCAGGCATGTGCACCATAGTAGGCCACTGATTGCCGCCCATACTGATCCACCGATTGCCGGGCATACTGATCCACCGATTGCCGCCCATGGTGATCCACCGATCAGCGGGCGATCTGAGCCATCGGCCGCGAACGGCGGCCCTTTTCTCCTATGTGCGATACTTCCGACATCTTGAGGTCGGAGGTCGCTATGAGCGCAAGGAGAACCGTCATGTTGGACATCCGTGAATTAATTCGTCAGTTCCAAGCCGGGCAAAGCGCCCGCCAGATTGCCAAGAGTATGCAGCTTAGTCGCGTCACCGTCGGCAAATATCGGACCTGGGCCGTGGCTCACGACCTCTTGAGTGGCGCCTTGCCCAGTGCCGAAGACCTGGTCGCCCTGCTGGCGCAAGATCAGGTCCTGCATCCCGTCGCCCCCGCCGTCTCGTCCGTCGAACCGTATCGCGCCGTCGTCGTCGACCTGCGGCAGCGCGGTGTGGAAATGATGGCGATCTTTCAGCGGCTCCGCGACGAGCATCACTACGTCGGCACCTATTCCTCGGTGCGCCGCTTCGTGCAGGCGTTAGAACCGCGCCAGCCCGAGGTGACGATCCGCATCGAACGTTTGCCGGGCGAAGAAGCCCAGGCCGATTTCGGCTATGCCGGGTTGATGCTGGACGCCGACGGACAGCTGCGGCGCGCCTGGGCGTTCGTCATGACCCTGTCGTACAGCCGCCATCAATACGTCGAATTCGTCTTTGACCAGACGGTCGAAACCTGGTTGGGCCTGCACCAACACGCCTTTGAATATTTCGGGGGCGTGCCGCGCAAAGTCGTGATCGACAACTTGAAAGCCGGGATCGTCAAGGCCTGCTTCGACGCGCCCCAGGTGCAGCGCGCCTATCGCGATTGCGCGGAGCATTACGGCTTTTTGATTGCGCCCTGTCGCGTCCGCGCGCCACAAGAAAAAGGCAAAGTGGAAAGCGGCGTCCATTACGTGGTTCGCAATCTTTTGGCCGGTCGCAGTTACACGGAGCGACCGTTCGATCAGCCTCGGGCCAATCGGGATGCGTTGGATTGGATCGCGACGGTGGCCGGCCAGCGCTGGCATGGCACGACCCACTGGCAGCCCCTGGCGCAATTCAAGGCCATTGAACAGGCCGCGTTGTTACCCTTACCGACCACACCCTTTGAGATCGCCATCTGGAAACAGGCCAAACTGCATCGCGACTGCTATGTGCAATTCGACAAAGCCTACTACTCCGCCCCGGTGCGCTATGTGGGCCAACAGCTCTGGGTGCGCGGCGATGCGCACACGGTCCGCATCTATGCGGATTATGCGCTGATCGTGACCTTTCCCCGCGCGACGCAGCCCGGCCAACGGCAAACCAACCTCGACCACTTACCGATTGCGAAAGCCGATGCGCTCACCTTGACGTCCGAACGCTGTCAGGCCAAGGCCGCGCAGATCGGCGTCGCTACCCAGCAGGTGGTCCAACAGTTACTCGATGAGCGGCCGCTCGATCGCTTGCGCACGGTGCGCAAAATCTTGCGCCTCGCCCCGATCTACACGCCCGTGCGTTTAGAACGGGCCTGCGCCCGCGCACTGCGCTTCGATACGGCGACCTATCGCTCGATCAAACAGATCCTCCAAAAAGGTCTGGAGACCGACGTCCCGCTCGCCAGCCCGCCACCCGACAGTGCGCCCCCCGTGTATGCCCGCACCGTCCAACAACTGCTCGTGGGAGGCGCTTAATGGATCCGCTGACCCAACTTCTCCCACGACTCAAGCATCTGCGGCTGTCCGGCTTGCTCGACAGTCTAGAGGTTCGGAATCGGCAGGCCATCGACGAACGCTTGTCGTATCCCGAATTCCTCGCTCGCTTACTCGAAGACGAAGTCGAACGCCGTGCTCAAAAACAACTCCAACTCCGGCTGCGGCGAGCCGCCTTCCACGGCGACAAAACGCTGGAAAGTTTTGACTTTCACTTCAACCCAACCATCAATCGCCAGCAGGTCTTTGACTTGGCCGCGGGCACCTACCTCGCGCGCCATGAGAATATTTTGATCTGCGGCCCGACCGGAGTTGGGAAAAGTCATCTCGCGCAAGCGTTGGGCCATGAGGCCTGCCGCCAGGGGTACGATGTCTTGTTCGTCAGTGCACCCAAACTGCTGCAACATCTCAACGGCGGTCGAGCCGATAACACCTATGAGCGTCGCCTGCAACTCTATGTCCGCCCGGACGTCTTGATCGTCGACGACTTCGGCCTCAAGCCACTGCATCCGCCCAGCGCCGAAGACTGGTTCGATATCATCGCCGAACGCTATGAACACGGCTCGCTGATCGTCACCAGCAACCGGGCCTTAAGTGAATGGCCCGAGCTATTCGGCAACCCGATCCTCGCCTCGGCGGGCCTGGATCGGCTCTTTCACAACGCCCACGCACTCACGATTACGGGTGACAGCTTTCGGGCCCGCACTCGACAACTGGGCAGTCCCGCCGAGGCCGTACGGCAGGAGTCGCCTATGCCCCAGTGAGCTTCCGTCCGCACTGAAAACGATCCAACTCTGATCGTCAGATCCATCCCGTTTCGGCATCACCGAGTGCTCTGGATCGGCACCCGGATCGAACCTTAAACCGTCGAGAAAAGGACCGCCGTTCACACGCGAAGTGGATCAGTATGAGGCGGCAATGGGTGGATCAGTATGGCCGATGATTGACAACATGCTCGCCGCCCTAGACGACTGTCCGGGGAAGCTCCCGTACCGTACCTGATCATAGCACGGCACTCGCCAGAGTCAAATTGGTGTCATCGAATATGCATCGAACACATGCGGTGCAGTGCTCCCGTCAACGAATGATGCCTATCGCGCGATTCGGTAATTCGCTGCAGATTCGTTGACACCGACCCATATGCCCACCGTCAAAACTGATGCTCAACTCGCGCAGCTGGCCG
>DATBWU010000062.1:0-5646 GCA_036514635.1 Anaerolineae bacterium
GGGGTGTAGCCCGCCGAGTTCATCGGCGGGCGGGCACAACCTGGCAACGACCCAAGTTTCTGGGTAGCGCAGCGAAGAATCTCGCTAGTCGTGCCAAAGACCCTTCGCTGCGCAGCAGCGGGGGCGCGCTCGCCTGGCGCGTCGCCCGCGCAGAGCGCGGGACACGACGAGGCGGAGGTGACATGCGGACTAATTCTTTGACGGCTCCTGAGGAGGCGTCCAGGAATAACTTCCCACCGCAATGACGAACGACCAAAGACGAAAGCATTGGTCTATCGTCCTTCGTCTCAGGGCGGAAGTTCTATTTGGACAATTCCTTAGTGATAAGCAAATTGGCAGATGGTTTGTCACGGCCAACGAGTTGTACTATAATCACGACGCTTCGACTTCTTTCGGAGACTGGTGGTGCCTGACTCCTCCGCTGCTAAGTCGCAATCCGATCTCACTCTGATCCTCAAGACGCCCGCCGTGCAGGCCGATCTGAAGGCGCTGCTGGCTGCGCTGAATTCTGCACTGGAGCGCCAGGCGGCTGCGCTGATTAAGATGCCGTCCGGCCCCGACGTGCTGCAGGCGCAGAAGGCGCTGTTGGAGATACAGCGCGTCCTGCCCAAGTTCCAACAGGCCGTCGACGCGCTGGCCCGCGAGCGCGAGGCGCTCCGCGCGCTGTACGAAGTGGGCCAGGCGGTCAACTCCACGCTCGAAATCGATACGGTGCTCAACCAGGTGATGGATCACATCATCGAGCTGACCGGAGCGGAGCGCGGCTTCCTGATGCTGCGCGACGAGGAGACCGGCGAGTTGGAATTCCGCGTCGCTCGCAACATGGAGCGCGAGACGATCAACAGCTCGTCGTTCGAGGTCAGTCGCACGATCGTCGACAAAGTGGCGAACGAGGGCGTGCCGATCGTCACGACGAACGCGCAGGCCGATCCGCGCTTCGCCACGCAGGAGAGTATTGTCGCCTACAGCCTGCGCAGCATCCTGTGCGTGCCCTTGCGCGTGCGCGATCGGGTCATCGGCGTGATCTATGCCGACAACCGCATCAAGACCGGTCTGTTTTCCGATCACGATCGCGACCTGTTGGCGGCCTTTGCCAACCAGGCCGCCGTCGCCATTCAGAACGCGCGTCTGTACGAGAGCATCAAGCGCAACCTGGCGGCGATCACCGAGATGAAGAACCTGATGGACAACGTCTTCACCTCGATTGCGTCCGGTGTGATCACGACCGACATTGCCGACCATGTGACGATGATCAACCGCGCCGCCGAGACGATTTTCGGTGTCGCCGCCGCCGGCGTCATCAACCAGCCCTACACCAGCACCTTGAGCGCGGCCCGCGACCTCGCGCCCCTCATCAACGAGGTGAAAGCGAACGAGACGATCGTCGCGCGCGAGATGACGCCGATCCTGCCCGATCGCGGCCCGGTGTCGTGGCGGTTGAGCGTCGCGCCGTTGAAAGACGCCGCGCAGGCGATGCAAGGTGTGGCGATCGTCGTCGACGATCTGACCGAGCAGCGCTTCATCAAAGACACCTTCCAGCGCTACGTCGGCCCGCGTGTGGTGCAGCAGTTGCTGTCCGATCCCAGCCGGTTGAAACTCGGCGGCGAGCGCCGCGTCATCTCGATCCTGTATGCCGATATCCGGGGCTTCAGCACCTTCGGCGAAAAACTCAAGCCGGAGAAACTGGTCGAGATTCTCAACGCCTATCTCGGCCTGGCCGCCGACGCCGTGTTGAGCGAGGAAGGCACGCTCGACAAGTTCATGGGTGACGCGGTGATGGGCTTCTTCAACGCACCGCTCGAACAGGCGAATCACACGCTGCGCGCCGTGCGTGCGGCGCTGGCGCTGCGGGAATCGATCGTGGTCTATCGGCAGAAGGTGCCGCCCGGCGAGCGGCTGGCTTACGGCGTGGGCATCAACGTCGGCGAGGCTGTGATCGGCAACATCGGCAACGCGCAGCAGCAGAACTACACCGCCATCGGCGATAGCGTGAACTATGCCAAGCGCTTGCAGGAGAACGCCAAGCACGATCAAATCTTGATCAGCCTGACGGCTTACGAAGCCGTCAAAGATCACCTGCGGGTGAACCTGCTCGATCCGTTGCTGGTCAAGGGCCATAGCATATCGGAGCCGGTGTTCGAGGTGATCGGGCTGAAGTAGTGTCATCACTTCGCGAGTGATACACGACAGCCGCGACATGTTTCTGTCGCGGCTTTGTGTTGCACGGAATGGATCCACCAATCCGCACGAATCTGCACGAATATACCCGAATCACACCGATCGACTGCTCACTGCTCACTGATCACCGATCACTGATCACTGATCACTGATTGACTGCTCACTGATTGACTGCTCACTGATTGACCAACATGATCCTTATTGCTGTCCTCTACACACTGGCTGCGACCGGGCTGGGACTATACGGGCTGTACGTGCTTGCGCTCGTGGTGCAGTATCTTCGCTTCCGCAACCGGGCGACTGTACCGGCAATCTCAGACGCCGGCGAGTGGCCCGTCATCACCGTTCAGTTGCCGATGTACAACGAGCGCTACGTCGCCGAGCGTGCCCTCGACGCAGCCGCTGCACTCGATTGGCCGAGCGACCGGCTCCAGATTCAAGTGCTCGACGATTCGACCGACGACACCACGTCAATCGCGCGGGCGCGCATCGAGCGATACCGCCGGCGCGGGATCGACATCGCGTTGATCCACCGCTCGAATCGCGATGGCTTCAAGGCGGGTGCACTGGCGAACGGGTTGAAGTCGGCGCGCGGCGAGTTCATCGCCATCTTCGATGCCGATTTCGTGCCCGCGCCGGATTTCCTGCGCCGGATGCTGCCCTGTTTCAGGGGCGACCCGTCGATCGGTTTTGTGCAGGCGCGCTGGGAGCATCTGAACCCGCAGGGTTCGGCGCTGGCGCGCGCGCTGGCGATCGCGGTCGACGGGCACTTCGTCGTCGAGCAGGTCGCGCGCAACCGTTCGGACTGGCCGATGATCTTCAACGGGTCGGCGGGGATCTGGCGGCGAGCGTGCATCGTCACGTGCGGCGGCTGGCAGGGCGACACGCTGTGCGAGGACATGGACTTGAGTTATCGCGCGGCGATGGCCGGTTGGCGCTGCGTCTTCGCGCCGGACATCAGCGTGCCGCAAGAAGAGCCGGCATCGATCGGCGCGATACGATCGCAGCACGGGCGCTGGGCCAAAGGCGGCGCGCAATGTCTGCGCAAGCACGCCGTGTCGATTGTGCGTTTGCCGCGCTGGTCACCGATCCAGAAGGCGGCGGCGTTCGCCTACCTGGCCGGTTACACCATGCATCTGCTGATGGTGCTCCTGGTCGTGTTATGGCTGCCGCTGGCGATCGAGGGGCGGATGCTGCAACACCTGCCGCTGACGTTCCTCGGCTTCGGTGGGCTGGGGTTGCCGATCGAGTACGTGATCTCACAGTGGGTCTTGCATCGCCGCGATGGAACCTGGTTGCACCGGTTAGCTTACCTGCCCGTGCTGCTGGTGATCGGCTTAGGCGTGTCGTTCAGCAACGGGCTGGCCGTGGTCTCCGGCCTACTCACGCGCGGCGGCGAATTTCACCGCACGCCGAAAGTCGGCGCGAACGCGCTCGGCCGCGGTGGGTATCTGCCGCGCAAAGAGTTGCTGAACTGGGCGGAGATCGGATTCTCCGTGTATGCGCTGATCGCCGCTGCCGCGTTATGGTCGAGCGGGAATCGGACGGGTGCCGTGTTCGTGTTCTTGTATGCCGTGGGGTTCGGATACGTCGGAGCCGGCTCGTTGATCGAAGCTGCGCGCGCCGATCGGCTGCGGGCGATGATGCAGCCGGTTGGTATGGACAACCGTGTGCGATACGAGTAGAAAACGAACCCCGGTTCGATAAGAAACCGGGGTTCGTTATTCAGTCGGCGTCGACGACTTTGCCGGGCGAGGGGGCCGCGCTGGCGGGCTGCTCGAGCAAGGGCATGTCCGGCTCGCCGGGCATGATCGACTGCCCTCGGAAGAAGCCGCCCTCGTCGATGAGGAACGATGCCACGGTGATTTCACCCCACACGCGGCCCGTCGAGAGAATCTCCAGGCGACCGGAGGCCTCGATCGTGCCTTTCACCGCACCCGACACCGACACGTTCTGCGCGCTAATGTCGGCGATGACTTTGCCGGTCTCGCCGATGATCAGATTGCCGGCGATGTGCAATTCGCCTTCGAAGATACCGTCGATGCGCAGACCGCCATCGCTGCTGATGTTGCCTTTGAAGTGTGCCGTCGGGCCGATGACGGTTTCGATGTTGCGCCCCGCGTTGCCGGCGGAAGCAGGTGGTGGAGCGGCGGCGGGTCGTTGGTGTTGAGGTTTCTCGCGTCCGAACACGATGGACTCTCCTGGTTGAGGTGGGCGGTGCGCTGCGATGAGATCATACACGAGGTAGGGGGAATGGTCAAATAGTTGGATAGTCGGATAGTCAGATAGTCAGATAGTCAGTTGGTCGGATAGTCAGTTGGCTGGTTAGTTGCAGGCGCACGATTGCTCGATTATGCGACTTCGCGACCACTTGACTACACGACCACTTGACTACGAGACTACCCGACTACAGGACTACTCGACTACAACTGTGCCGAGGATGACGCGGTCGCCGGCGAGGTTGCCATCTTGCCCGATGAGGTATAGGCGGCGCAGGCTGGTCAGCCCGTACAGCCCGACCTGGATGCGATACTCGCCCGGCGGCAGATCGGGCGGCACGCTCAACGTGTACGGGTCGCTGACGCGCTGGCCTTCAATCCACTTTGGAATCCACAGGTATGTAGGAAAGGCTCCGCCGAGCGGCGTGTAAAAGTCGGCGGGCGGCGCGGCGAGTTGCTCGCCCGGCGTGATCAGGTGGACGAAGACTTTGTAGTTGTCGAGCGGTTGCTGCAGCGCGAGCCAGTCGAGCCACACCTGAATCGACTGGCCGGGCTTGACGACGAGCGGCTGCGCCCATCCGCCCGGCGCGGATTGCGCGGTCTGCCCGTTCGCCGATGCAGATGCGCCTGCCAGAGCCACCTGCGCGCCGAAGTCGGCTAAGACCGTCTGGCCGGCGAGATTCGGCGAGAGGCGAGGCGGGTCGACGTGAAGCGTTCCGATTGAGAGGGCCGGCTGGCTGGCTTGTTGGCTGGTTGGCTGGTTAGTCGGTTGGTTAGTTCGATGGTCGGCTAAGGTGAGGTCGCGGCCATCGGTCAGGTCGGTTACGCCGAGCGCGAGCGGGTATTCACCGGGCGACATCGAGAAGGGCAGGGCGATCTCGTACCGCTCGACGATTACCTCGTTGGGCCGCCACGAGGTCGATAGCACGCGCGAGTCCGTTGTCCAATTGTAGGTGCGCTCGCCGACCCACGCGAATGGCATCAAGATGTGCGTCGGCGTGATCGGCGCGCGCATGGCCAGCGTCAGGTAGGTCGTCTCGCCCGCGCGCAGCGTGGTGCGCTCGAGCGAGTATCCCAGTAACTCGATCTGATCTTCGGCGCGAGCGCTCAACGTAGCTTGAAGCGGTGGCACGCTCATGTCGCCCGGCGCGGCGACGCGCCACAGCGGCGAGTAATGGACGTAATTTTTGTTTGGATGCAGCAGCTTTATGAAGCGCTAGGATCTGCTCGGCGGCTTTCGCCTTGGATT
>DATBWU010000063.1:0-7987 GCA_036514635.1 Anaerolineae bacterium
TCGGCGCGCTCGCCACAACGGTCGTCGAACGCTCCCGCCGTCGCCCGCGCACGTAAGAGACCGGCACCGGTTCGGCCACGCCCTTCAACGGCATACGACCGGCGGCCTCCAGGTCGAATTCGGGCTGGCCGGCGAGGATGCGCTCGGATGCCAAAATGGTGCGGGGCCTGGCGTTTTGCATCAACCGGCAGGCGATATTTGCCTCGCTGCCCATCACGCCATACGTGCGGCGCGTGGGGCCACCGTAAGCGCCGGTTCGCATCTGGCCCCGGCTCAGGCCGATGCGAACATTGCGGATGAATCCCAGGCGGGCCGGCAGCGTGATCAAATCGAGCGCGGCGGCGATAGCGCGCTCGGCATCGTCCTCGTGTGCGATCGGTGCGCCGAAGCTCGCGTACAGATAACTCCCCTTCTCGCCGATGCTGAGCTGCAGCAGGAATCCTTCGTAGCGCGCGATGACGTTCTGCACCCAGCAAATGAACGCATCTAGCTTTTCTCCGGCGGCATCGTCGTCGTCGTAGTCGATGCCGCTGAACTCCAAAAACAGCGCTGCGGCGGGACGCAGTTCTGAGAGAAACTGGCCCTGACCGGAGTGCAGGCGCTCGTAAACGGGAGGCAGGAGCCACGGGCGGGCGATCTCGTCATCCAGGCGCTGAACCGGCCAGGCGGCTTGCGGGACAGGCCCTTCCAGCGCGGTGACGACGGCATAACGCTCGCGCGTCTGCTCGTCTTCTCGCCATTCGGCGACGGTGAGGCGCGCGGCGAGGTGCGACGCGACATCGGCGGCCACCAGCACTTCGCCTTTGCGCACAAGATAATCGACTACGCCCAGTTTGTCGAGCACTCGCCCGGCCAGCACTTCCATCTGATGGATGTTCGGATCGCCCACCAGGAAACGACGCACCGTCCCTGCGACGGCGCTCACCTTGATCGCCAGCTCGATCGGGGTTCCGGCGGGTGTGCGGACGGTGGCGAAGGGCCGCATCGCCGTCTGCATCGCCAGCGCACAGGCGGTCGCTCTGAGGGATGAGGGATGAGGGACACTTGCACCTGCGCTGGCGCGCAGCGCAAGTGCAGGTGTGAGGGATGAAGCTTCATCCTTTTCATCGAACCAGCACGTGATGGCGTCGCCGCTGAAGTTGACGACGCTGCCGCCGAACTTGTCCACTTGCTCGATCACGGCGCTGAAGACGCGGTTCAACTGGCCGGTCACTTCCTCGGCTCCACGCCTCGCCCCCAGCTCTTGCTCCAGGGCGGCGGTGAGCGGTGTGAAACCGGAGATGTCGGCGAACAGCACCGCGCCGGTGCTCCGGTCGGGCAGCGGCTCACCGGTGACCAGCGCACGTTGTCGATCGAGGGGCAGATAGGCGCTTAGAGGTTCCATGGGAACAATTGGCTCTACCAGTTGTAGTGGGAAACACCGTTCACCGCAAAGTCTTTGGACGCGGATTTCGCGGATTCACGCAGATTTTTCAGCCCGATCCGTGTTCATCCGTGTTGATCCGTGTCCCATTTCCCGTCAAAGCCAGGAGAGCCGAACAATTAACGCGAGTTGTGCCAGCGTGCCTGATGCTCGCGCTGCGTGTCGGTCAGCGCTTCGGGCCGGTAAAAGCGATCATAGAACTCGACGTCGACGTGTGTCACTTGATAACCGAGCATCGTGCGGAAGGGCGCGCTGTACACCGGAAAGCGCCCGTAACGATTGTAGAGATATTCGCAGTAAGCGACGGTCGCCGCGATCGCCACGTCGCTGGGCGGCGCGACCTGAGAAGTCACACCTGTCGGGTCTTTCCATTCGCCTTCGCCGCTTCGATACACGCCGCTCCGCCCGAACTTGTACTCGACCAGGGCTTCGACCGCGGCCTTCATCGACGGGTAATAAGGTGGGCAATAAGGCTTCAACAAGACTTCGCCATCGCACTCCAGGCCCAGCGGATAGGGATAGGGTTGATCGCGTCCGAGCAGTCTGAGGATGAAAGACATCCATCGACTCGCGCCGACGTAGCGGCTGCCGGGCATCGATCCCATGCGGAAGCCGAGCGCTTCGAACCAGCCGTATTCGTGGCGGGCGAAGCTGGGGAAGCCGCCCAGTCCCATCGCCTGCGTCATCAGCGCGATGTTTTGCAGTAACATGCCTTGCTCGATGCCGATCGATTCGACCAGCGTCATCTCGATGGCCTGCACGGTGAAAACGCGGCCGCCGCTCAGGCTGTCGTCGAGCGGGCCGCCCTTGCTCTTGGCGAAGCGGCTGATGCCCGCCGGCCGGAAGAAGTTGCGCTCGTCGAAGCCGAACAGGCCCATGGCCGGCTCGAAGGCTTCCAGCAAGACGTTGATGTACGCCGCTGTCATCGAGTTGATCGGGAGGAAGTATGTGCCGCCTCGGGCGTATAGCGACCACTTGTTGATATTGAAATTGTATCCGGGTTGAACCGGCGGCGCGGATCGCCCGTTGCGAATCTTGCTCCGGCTGCGGCGGTACGCCTCCAGCGAGTCGCCTTGTTGGGCCAGGCGGATCACATCGGGTATTTCGGCGGGCGTGAAGTCTTGAGGTCGCTTGAGGAGATAGGTCGCCTCGTCGTTCGTGACGACGAGTGAGACGGCGTTGATGGCATCGGGGCTGCCGACGGTGCGCCCCACCAGCCCGGCGAGCATACTCCCACCCTGCCCCGGCCCGTAAGCCAGGTCGGCCAGATCGTAGCCGGTGATGCCGCACGCGGCGAAGGCGAGGATCGCTTCTTCGAGTTCGGTGAGTGGTTGCGGTGCGTGACGGCTGGCGTAGGTGAGGGGGCCGGCGTCGATGCTCATGCCGCGCCCGAAACGACGCGAGCGCCGTCCGCGCAGCGCGTCCAGAAGCGAATAACGCGCCACATGCTGAACCACATCAGCCGAGATTGTGGGTCCGTGGGTATTCACTTGTCCTCCGGCGCTATTGGGATGCAGTGCTCAACTGCATTGCCGCGCCGGGCGCACCGCCACCTGCAGTGCGCTCAGGCTGTTGACTGCCGGAAATCGATGGGGCGAGGATATTGTAATCGAAAGTGCGTGAGGAATCAAACGGCTCATTCCTCATCCCTCATCCCTTGCAGTTTGGGATGTTCCCACCACGATCCGGTCCCCCAGCCTGCTTCGCGCCGCACGCTTCGCCGCCGATGCTGCTCGATGATCTCGTGGACGTGCCCGACTTTCTCTTCGATCGCGGCTTCCAGCCACACGCGGCCTTTCTCGGCTGCCCCTTGCGTCGCCGCGCCGTATGCGCCGGTGATCGTGTCGTCCGTCCACGGCGGATTTGCGATCAGCGCGCCGCCTTCGATCCAGTCCATGTAGTAGTTCGGTGTCGCCGTAAAATCCACCTCATCGGCGGCGAGGTGCATGTGCGCCAGGTCGGGCCGCAGGTGCAGGATGTAACTCGTCTCCAGCTCGCAGGCGTGGCCCATGCCGCCGATGCTCGACGTGCGGTGCGTCGCCAGCGCCTCCGCACCCGGCCCGCTCGACGTATGCAGGAAGGCCGTGGCGACGAACAGTTCCGGCCAGCGATCGCCGCAGAACTTGGTGACGTTGACCAGGAATGAATGGTTGCCGCCGTGCCCGTTGATCAGGTAGACCATGCGAAAGCCCAACCCGCGCAGGCAACCCACGACGGCGACCCAGAAGTCCTCCCAGGCGCGCGGCTCGATCGTCAGCGTGCCGGGAAACTGGCGGCGGTGCATGCTGACGCCGTAGGGCCACGCCGGCAGACGGAAAACCTCGGCCGGGATGGCGTTCTCTACACCCTTCGCAATTGCGTCGACGATCAGCGTGTCGGTGTTGAGTGGCAGGTGAAAGGCGTGCTGCTCGGTGTGGCCGGTGGCGATCAGCGCGACGCGGCGCTGGCTATCGCGCTGAGGCAGCCATTTCCAGCTTGCGCCGCCCGGTTTCCACTTCGCCTGAATCGTTGGCACGTCTCTCGACGCAAAGCCTTGCCGGCCCTGGCCGTTGACCACGAACACGTGCGTGAATCCGTCTTCCTTGATGCTGGCGATGAGCGAGGCCAGCACCGGCTTCAGCACCTTCGGCCCGACGGCCAATCGTTTAAGTGTCCTGTGCCGCGTGCGAAAGCCGAAGGGCACGCCGGGAAATACGCAGACGCGATCGACCCTGCGCCGCGTGCGCTTCTGCACCTGGCCGGCCACGCCGTCCCAATCGTAACCGTTCGCGCCGCCGAGCGGAACCAGCATCGGTGTGTCGCGTTTCAGCCGGGCCACCTCCGGATAAGTCAAGTTTTCGTACGGGATGATCTCGATCATCGGCGCACCTCTCGATTCTGAATCGGCGAATCAGCGAATCAGCGAGTCAACGAGATAGTCGCTGATTCGCTGATTCGCTCCGTCAGGCCGAAAGCGTCAGCGGCGCATACTCCCCGTCGCACGGGTTGCCGTAGCAGTACCACAGCGTGCGCGCGTTCAGATCGATGATCAGCGAGCCGATCGTCGCCGACTCGTCGAGGATGGGCAGGTCTTTCGCGTGGCTGCAAATGCTGGCCGGGCGATTGACGTGATCGGCCAGCAGCACCTGCACGTCCTCGATGCGAATCTGGCCGCGCTGAGCCAGTTTCTTCCCCAATCGACGCGCGCGATTGTAGCGCACGTGCGATCCGGTCAACAGGTGCGGCTGCTCTTCCAACGGCTTGAGCCGGGGGGACGTGTAGTGATTGGAGTGCGCCAGGTAGCCCTCGTCGGCGTACAAGGCCTCGAATACGCCCGCCGAGGCTTCGATGTTATACAGTTCGCCGTTCTCGTCGGCGAGCAGATGGTTGTACCCGGCGGCGCGGCGCGGATGCGTGGCGCGATGTATCGCTCGCCCGATGCGCGGCGCGGCCAGCACTGCTCGCCCGATGAACACGCGCGGGATGCCCAGGCGGATGTCGTTGGGGTACACCGAGTTGATACACTGCGCAATGCCTGCCGCGTTGAAGCCGATGTTGCATAACAGTCCACCGTAGGTCAATGACATGAACGGCAACTCGCCATCCGGCTCAGCCCGGACGATGTACTGCAAATCCTTATCGACCGGCAGCCAGTCTTCGTTGTGGCCGATCAACACGTGACTATCGGCGGTGCGGTCGTTGCTGAACGCCACCGACGTGCATCGCTCGAACAGCATGTCAGAGGTAAGTTCTTCCAGGCAATTGCACACCATCAGGTCTTCGAAGTCCGTGCCGGAGCCTTCGGCGATGCCGCGCAATTCCTCCACATACTGCGGCAGGTGCTCGGTGGCAAACGGTATGTACTTGCGCGCCTGGACGATCGCGCGCGCCCAGGTCAGCTTGATCTCCGGCGTCTGTTCGAGCATGGCTTGGTAATTGACGACCATGCGTCGGGCACAGTCGCCGACCTCGCGCCCAATGCTGAAGCCGATTTGATAATGCGTGCCTTTGGCATGAACGATGGGGATCATCTTCACTCTCCTCGCTTGAGAACGGGCGGCTCAATGCGATTCTTTTCGCCGCGAGGCGACGGCGCTCAGGCGGGGAGAGCAAGGGGAGGTTCCTCTTCGAGATTCTTTCTGCTGCGCACAGAACGCAGAATCAACCACCAAGGCACCAAGACACCCAAATGGCTGGGTGCCTTGGCGCCTTGGTGGTGAATAGTTCGATGCGAGAGATTCAAGGGGTCCATCGAATGACTTTCGCACCCACTCGGCTGCCGATCCAGCCGGTCGCCGCGCCGAGGCTGAGGCACAAGGCCAGCCCGCCGGCGGCCGGCCCAATCTCGAGTCGCCCAACCGATACCAGATAGATCGCCAGTTGCGCCCAATACACGAACCCGACAATTGCCCCTGTTCGCGCGCCGCGTTCCGGTCGGAACAGCAGCGCAACCAGCGCCGGCAGAATCGAGTACAGCGCGGGCAGCAGGAACAGGTCGCGCGTCCCGGTGTCATCCGCCGAGGTGCGCCACGGATGGCCGAGCGCTTCACGCAGCATCGGCGTGAAGATGTTGACGAAGATCATCGATACGATCGCCAGCGCGATCAGCCCGGCGACCGCCGCGATCAACCCGCGCCGCCCGGCCAGGCGGTAAATCAATGCGATCATCGGAACCATGAAAACCGAGGCAGCCAGCGCGAACAGGAACGGGTGGAAGATGGGCACTTCTTGCAGCAGCGTATCGTTCTGCGACAGCGAATACGACAGGCCGGGGAACGTGGCGATGGTCGCGATGCGCAGCAGCCCGCCTGCCGTCACGGCAAACGCGATGAGTGCCCACGGCGACTTGAATCGGGGGAAGACGGCATCGGCGCGAGTCTCTGTGAACTCCTGAATCAGCGCGATCAGCACGCCGACGAACGACACGACGAACCCGACCCAGCCGGTGAAGTGTGGCGGGCTCCAGATGCTCACGTCGATGCCGAAGGTCCGGTGCCACACGTCATCGAACGGCGCGGCCATCATCGACACGACCACGCCGATGCCCATCAGTGCGATGCCGGGCGGCGCTTGAATGCCGAAGAGCCGCAGCAGGCCCGGCGCGTCTTTGGGCACGTTCAGCGTCGTCCACGCGGTGATGCCCAGCGCCACCAGCCCGAACAGCGTGATACTCGAATAGATCATCAGATGCGGTGGAATCCAGAACGTGTCGCGGCCCACGCGCCCGTGCCAGTCGCCGTCCCACGACGAGCCGAGGATCAAAATCACCGCCAGCGCCACGCCGAGCAGTGTCCCCCAGCGACGCAGGCGGGCGGCGGTCGATAGGATAGTCGAGTGTGTCGAAGCGATCGTGGTCACAAATCCTTCTCCCGGTCAATGGCCCATCGTTTGGGATTGTCGATGACGTATTGGCGAATGCGGTTCAATTCAGTAGCATCGCGGACAATGCGTTCGTAATAATTGCGTTGCCACACCGGAACCCCTGGAGTGTTGCGCATGTCGTTGATCCGGCGTGCCGAAAACGTTTTGAATGCGCGGACGATTTCCGGTAACCCGTGGCGTTTGGCCGTGGTGGCAGGGGTGTGTTCCGTAGGGGCACGTTCCGTAGGGGCACGTTCCGTAGGGGCGAGTTTCAAACTCGCCCCTACCATGCCCCCGGCATTGTCGGTCAACACGATGATGCCGTGGACGTGGTTTGGCATGACGACGAACGTGTCCAATTCGATGTGTGGATAATGGTTGGGCAAATCGTCCCAGCACGCCCGCGCGATTTCGCCGGCCACGTTCAAATGCATCACCTCGTCGACGATCGCGCCGAACAGGCACTCCCGGCTGTGCGTGACGACGGTGATGAAATACGCACCCGTCTGCGTGTAATCGTATCCTTTCAACCGTATCGATCGCCGATGGTGCTTTTGTGGATCGTATCTCACTGCAAATGGGCCTCTCTGTTGTGACTTCTTCTCAATGCTCTCGGCGTTCTCAGAGACGAAACAACCTACTTCAAGTGAATACCCGCCGGGTCGAGTTCTTCGCGCAGCAGCCGGAGTTCCCCATCGGTCGGAGGCTCGGTCGTCTTCAAGTCGCTCGCCACCTTCAGCGGCCAGCCTGTATTCTTCATTGCCTGCTCGACCGTCGCGCCGGGATGGAGATGCGTCAAGACCAGCTCACCTGTCTCTTCGCCCGGCGTCAGGATACCGAGATCGGTCACGACCGCGTGCGGGCCGCCGCCGCGCAGGCCCTTGCCGATTCGCTCCGCGCGCCCCGACAGGAAACCCGCGCCGGTCACGAAGTCGCACTTCTCCGGGAAGCGTCGCGCCTGGTGCGGCGTGATGAAGTACGTGCGATTCGCCCACGCGGCGATCTCGGCGCTGCCGCCGCTGCCCGGCAGGCGCACCTTCGGGCTGGCATACGATCCGATCACCGTCGCGTTGACATTGCCGAAGCGGTCGATCTGCGCGCCGCCCAGGAAGCCCACGTCGATCTTCCCGTTCTGCAAGTAGAACGCGAAAATCTCGTACATCGAGCACACGGCGGCCGCGCCGCTGACCAGCGTCGGGTCGCCGATCGACAGCGGCAGGGGGG
>DATBWU010000064.1:0-7690 GCA_036514635.1 Anaerolineae bacterium
CGCGCGCCAGTCGCTCGCTGCCCTCGCGCGACACCGTCTTCAAGCCGATCGCCACCGTGTCGGGGAAGCGCACCTTCTTGTACATCTGCGGAAAATTCTCTTTGAGGAAAGCCGACACCTTCTTAACGTCATCGGTTCCGCTCTCGAACTCGATACCCGCGTAAATGTCTTCCGTGTTCTCGCGGAAGATCACCATGTCCACCTTGTCCGGTCGCTTCACCGGCGAGGGCACGCCCTTGAACCAGCGCACCGGCCGCAGGCAGACGTACAGGTCGAGCATCTGGCGCAGCGCGACGTTGAGCGATCGGATGCCGCCGCCGATGGGCGTGGTCAAAGGCCCCTTGATGCCCACTCGATACTCGCGGAAGGCTTCGACCGTCTCGTCGGGCAGCCAGGTGTTGAACAGGTTGAAGGACTTCTCGCCGGCATACACCTCCATCCACTTGATCTGGCGCCGGCTGCCGTAGGCTTTCTGCACTGCTGCGTCGAAGACGCGCACACTGGCACGCCAGATGTCCGGGCCGGTCCCGTCGCCTTCGATAAAAGGGAGGATTGGCCTGTCCGGCACATTTAACCTGCCGTCCTGATTAGTGATCTTCGCGCCGCCTTCCGGCAGAATGGGTTTTGGACTGGGCATGAGCAAGTTCTCCTGATAAGGTTGTCCTCGAAGTCTTAAAACGTGAAACGTAAAACGTAATTACGTTTTACGCCTTACGTTTTACACTTTACGTTTTGCGCGATTATAGCATGGTCACGGGGCGAACGACCGCAGCGCGATCGGCAGGTACGTGGCGTGCCCGTTCACGACGACCGCAGCAGAAAGCTGAAACGACTCGGCCTGAGTGGTGGAGATCGTCATCGAGTTCGCCAGCAGTGTCGGCGCGGCGATTTGATCGCTGATGCTCACGCTATAGGTGGCGGTGAGTGTGGTGTTGGGCAGGATCGCTCCATTCCAGGTGATGCCCGCCTCCGACCCGACAATCGCGCCCCCGACAGCCTCCGGGCTTCCGATCAGCGTGGTCGAAGGCGGCAGGCTCGACGTGATCGAAAATGTGGTCGTCAGCGTGCCGTAGTGAATCAGGCGCAGGGTGTACGTCAACGTGTCGCCCGCATGGGGGATCGGCGTTGAGGGCGCAAAGGTGGAGGCGTACACCGTCGCCGTGCGCGTGATGCGCCACACGTCGCGCGTTTCTTTGCCGGCAATGTCGGGCACGTCGCGCATAAAGTAGATAGCGCCTTGCGGCGCGGCCTCGATATCCAGATTGCACAGATTCGTGCCCAGCACCGGGTCGGCCAGGATCGTATGCGCGACGAGGGCCGTGTGCGCGCCATTCAGTTTGAAGTGGTGTATCTCGCCGTTCTTCCAGTGGCACACGAACAGATCGTTCTTCCATTCGGGAAACAAGTCGCCGCGATAGAACATCACGCCGGTCGGCGCGACGCTGTACGGCCAACTGATCAGCGGCGGGATGGAGTTGAAGTTCGGATCGGGGCCGCCCGGGCTGGAGTCGTCGCAGGTAGGATAATTCGAGCGCCAGCCGTAGTTGTAGCCCGCCAGCACGCGGTTGACCTCGTCGTCGCAGGCTACGCCGTTATCGGCGGCAAACAACGCGCCGGACACCGGGTCGAAATCAAAATCGAACGGGTTACGAAAGCCGAAGGCGAGGGTGCTGTCCACATTCGGGCCGACTCCATCGTAAAACGGATTGTCGGGCGGGGCGGACAGCGGAACGGTCGGGTTGAAGCGATGGATCTTGGCCGGCGTCCGGGTCAGGTCTTGCCCGTTGGCCGCGTTGAGGTAGTCGCCGATCGACATGTACAGTTTGCCGTCCGGCCCGAAGTGCAGATTACCGCCGTTGTGCAGTGAATTGAAGTTAGAGTCGAGCGGCACTTTCAGCATCACCGTCGGCGTCAGGCCTCGCGTGCCCGACAACGTGAAGCGCACCACGCGATTATCGAGTTGGCCGGTCACCGCCCGATCTTCGGCGGACGAGTAATAGACGTACACGTAACCGTTCGTATTGAAGTTCGGATCGACCGCGACGCCGAGCAGGCCGCGCTCGCCTTCGGAGAGAGACGGAAAGTGGATCACGACGATCGACGCCGGGCCGTTGACCAGCACGACCCAGCCGTGCTGGCGCTCGGTGTACAGCCAGCGCCCATCCGGCAGAAAGGCCATCGCCGCGGGACTGCGCAGTCGCGGGAGAGCGATTTCGATACGCGCGCCGGGCGGCAGCGGCTCCCAATCGACACCGGGCGCAGCAAGCCCTGCGCGCTGGAAGCGTGCAGCCGCGTCAGCACTGGCAACCGACGCGAGAATCAACACGGCCAGCCAGAAGGCTCGACGGATCATCTTTCACCCCCGCTTGCGGCGATCACCCGTCCGCCGCAGGGAATCGCATCTTGATTCGGACTTGCAGTGGATCAGGGAACCGACGGGAGTATACTGTGAGGAGAAAGGCCGGGCAACGGTTAGGGGGTCGCGCGCGTTGGTCCTATCTCATGCCGTGCCATTCCGATACAACGCGGCCCAAACACAAATTCATCTCTTAGCCAACACTTGCCACCACCGAATCCGGCTATAGTTTGGGTGTCGGCACCGAACGCGTGTACCGTTGGCCGCGGAGGAGCGCCATCTGCCGACTTGTACTACACGTGCGGCAGTTGAGCTCGCATCATGCGGATTGAGATAGTCGAATCGCAAAACGTCGTCGTGGTGGCTATTGGCGGCGATGTGGATACAACGACCGCCAGCGACCTGCACACCGTGTTCGATGACCTGGTGGCGCGCGGAGTTCGGAACTTCGTCATCGATCTGGGCGACATCGCCTTCATGGACAGCTCGGGGCTGGCGGCGCTCGCCAAGCTGTACAAGCGCATCCGCATCGGTCGCGGCGATGTCCGGCTGTGTTGCCTGCCTCCGGATATGCGTCGGATCATCGAGTTGACCCGCTTTGATCGGGTCTTCGCCATTTTCGCCACCCGTGCCGAAGCCGTCGCCAGTTTTGCGCCGAAGTCGGAATGAGGGCTTGACGCGTGGACATCTCGCCGACTCATCACTTCGACGTTTATGGCCGCGAAGAGATCGTGGGCCGCATCCGCGCCTGGGTTTCCAGCATTGCCGGTCGGCTGGGAGCAGACGAGCGGGCCACGGCCGACATTGTCCTGGCCGTCAGCGAAGCCGCCACGAACGCTGTGCGGCACGCCTACCTTGACGCGCAAGAGTACCATCTCACCCTCAAGGCCCGTCGTATCGGCGAGCGTATCGTCGTGCGCGTGCGGGACTACGGCAGCAAGTTCGATCCGGCCACGATTCGGCTGCCCGATATGGGCGGCGTGCCCCGGGTTGGTGGATACGGCATCTACCTCATGCGGCGCGTCATGGACCACGTGTATTATATGGCCAGCCACCCCAACGGGATGGAGCTGATTCTGGTTCGACGGCGTAACACAGCGTAGCCACGGATAGCACGGATTTCACCTCACCCCTCCGTGCCCATCCGTGTTACACTTGCAGCGTGCTTGTCCCTTCGGGACAGCGCAAGTGTCCGTGGTTGAATCCAGCGAGGGCGGCTGTGCGCATCGGCATCGGGCATCTTTACGGACTTACCGGGTCGGGCAGCGCGATCTACGTCGCGCGTTTGACCGAGACACTGGCTTCGCGCGGTCATTTCATCCTCCTGATGTGCTATGAAGATCATCCGGAGGAGTATCCGTTCATCGATGTCGCCACGCACGGGCAGGGCGAGACGATCGTCACCGATTTTCAGCGCCGGCCCGATCCCGCCTGCTGGTTTCACCGGCTGAGCGGCCCAGCGCCCGTCGCCTACCCCCGCGTCGAAGCGCCCGATCGGCCACTCTTCACGCAGTTGACCGACGCGCAACTCGACGCCTACATGGATGATCTGACCGAGCAACTGATCGCGCTGGCCCGCCGGCATCGACTGGACATGCTGCACGTCAATCACGAGGTGCCGCTGCCGGCGATCGCGGCGCGCGTGAGACGGCGCACAGGCACTCCATACGTCGTCACGCTCCACGGCAGCACCATCGAATTCGTGATCAATCGCGATAGCCGCTACCTGCCCCACGCGTACACGGGGCTGGCCGCTGCTACCCGCGTGATCGTCTTGAACCGCGATGTGCGGGCGCGCGCGGAGGCGCTGTGCCCGGTAGCCCATTTGACTGAGATTCCGGTCGGCGTCAACACCGAACTCTTCACGCCCGAAGTGGAGCCGAATCGGAGCGAGCGCCTGGTAGAATTGCTCACACAATTCACGGATGGGGTGAAGTAAATGACCGCCGTCGGAACTGCTCGTTCAGAGGCCGGCGCACCCGGCGTGCACAAACGGGAGGACGTGATCGCCGTCGTTCTGGCCGCCGGTCGCGGCACACGCATGAAGTCTGATCTGCCCAAAGTGCTGCACCCGTTGCACGGCCGGAGCCTGATTCAGCACGTCGTCGATCAGGTACGGCGCGCGAACGTCACGGACCTGATCCTCGTCGTCGGCTACCAGCGCGAAGCGGTCATGGCCCACATGGGGCCGAGCGTGCGCTATGCCATCCAAGAGCCACAGCTCGGCACGGCGCACGCCGTGATGATGGCCCGCCCGCACCTGGCCCGCTTCGAGGGCCGCGTTCTGGTGGTGTACGGCGATATGCCCTTGCTCAATCCCGACACGGTGCGTCGCCTGATCGACCGCTGCCAGGGCGACGTGAAGGCGGCGATTCTCACCATCATCCTGGAGAATCCGCCCGATTTCGGGCGGGTGGTGCGCGATCGGGACGGTCGCATCACGCGCGTCGTCGAAGTTCGAGACGCCGATCCGGCCACGCTGGCACTCCGTGAGATCAACGTGGGCACGTATTGCTTCGAGAACTGCGCGCTGCTGGATGCGCTCGATCGCCTGACCAACGACAACGCGCAGGGCGAGTATTACCTGACCGACGTGATCGAGTTGATCACCAGCGCGGGTGGACGGGTGGAGTCGATCGTCGCACCGACAGAGGAAGAGACGCTTGGCATTAATAGCCCGGAGCAACTGCATTTCGCCGAAGCGCTGCATTACCTGGATTACGCCGAGAGTGTCTACCCGCTCGTCGACGCCGCACCGGCGATCAATCGCCCTAACCCCCAACAAGGTTCGATGACATGAGAATCCTGGTCACCGGTGGCGCAGGTTTCATCGGATCGCACATCACCGACCGGCTGATCGGCCACGGCCACCCAGTAACCGTGCTGGACGATTTGTCCACCGGCCGGATCGAAAACGTCCACCCGGCGGCGGCGTTTCGCCAACTCGATGTGACCGATCCGCAATTGGCGCGAAAACTGGCGGGCGAGCATTTTGACGCCATCGTGCACCAGGCGGCCCAGGTCAGCGTGCTGCGCTCGCTCGACGATCCGCGATTCGACGCGCAGGTGAATCTGGCGGGGACGATGAACCTGCTGGCTTACGCCTGTCGGGCGCAGGTCAAGCGCTTCGTGTTCGCGTCGTCGGCGGCGGTGTATGGTAATCCCAGCGCGATCCCGGTCCGCGAAGACGCACCGCTGAATCCGCTTTCACCTTACGGCGAATCCAAACTCGCCGCCGAAGAGTTCTTGCAGAACCAGAAATGCTCCTCGGGCATTCAGATCATCATCCTGCGTTACGCCAACGTGTACGGACCGCACCAGAGCATTCAAGGGGAAACGGGCGTAGTCTGCACGCTGATCCATCAAATCCTGTCCGGCAAAACACCGACGATCCACGGTGATGGGCTTCAGACGCGCGACTTCGTTTACGTCGGCGACGTGGCCGAGGCCAACCTGCTGGCGTTGAGCTCCGATGCGCCCCCCGGCGTGTATAACGTCGGCACCGGGGCAGCGACGAGCATCTTGAGGCTGCACGAATTGCTCGCCGGCCCCAATCGCCGTCCCCTTCACGTCGCGCCGCGCGCCTGCGATGTGCGCCACTCAGTGCTGGACATCACCGCTATTCGCAACCGGCTGGGTTGGGAACCCAGCCTCGCGTTGCCGGAAGGTCTTTCGCGCACCTGGCGCTACATGCTGAACCACCTCGATGGGGTCGCGCGCACACCGGCCTTCGCCTAGAAGCCCGCTGGAAAATCTCGGATTTGTACCGCGAAGGCGCCAAGTGCGCTAAGAAACCCAGGGAAAACCTTCGCGCTCTTCGCGTCTTGGCGGTGAAGCGGCTTCCTAGGGTCTTCGTGCCTTGGTGGTTAACCATCGAGCCTTTTCAGACAGGCTCTAAGTCGTGGGGGACGCGAAGCGTCGGACTGCATCCAGCAGTTGAGCGGAACTGAACGGTTTGCTCAGAAACTGATTGGCGCCCGCTTCCTCGGCCTGCTGCAGCTCGTGGGCTTCACTCCGAGCGGTGAAGATAATGACCGGCAGCGCCGACCAGGCGACGTTCGCGCGAATGCGGTGGAGCAGCGACAGGCCATTCATGCGTGGCATCATCAAATCCGTGACGACGACGTTGGGCCGTCCACGCTCCAACGCGGCCAGCGCGTCTTCTCCATCGTAAAAGACGTCGACCGAGTAGCCGGCCCGCTCCAGAACGTATTGAGCCAGCCGGCAGACCACGGGATCATCGTCCACTACGAACACGTGCGCCATGCCCGTTCGCGCCCTCACTCTACCTTCAAGACGATCAAAGTTTGATCATCGTTGCGTGGGCGACCCTGCTCGAAGACGTCCACCTGCTCCTGCAACGCGGCGGCAATCGTCGAGGCCTCGCCCGCCGCCGCGCGCCATACCACGTCCATCAGCGGCTCAATCCCCAGACGCCGGCCCAGCGCGTCACGCGCCTCGCTGAACCCGTCGGAGAGCGCCACCAGCACGTCGCCGCTTTTCAGGAACCGTTTGCGCTCGATGCTCAATAGATCGGGCAGCAGACCGATCGGCGGCCCGTCGGCTTCCCACAACTTTACCACGCCGCCCTGGCATATCAGGATCGGACTGTGGCCGCAGTTAAACGCGCGTAATTCGCCCGTCGCCGGATCGAAAATGGCTGCGAACAACGTCAGGAGGCGGTCCGCACTGACCAGATCCGCCGCCAGGCCCGCGTTCAACTGCCGGACTGCTTCTGCCGGTGAGCGCGTGGTGGCGAACCCCGACCGCAGCAGGCCATGCGCCGTCGCCATGAACAGAGCGGCGGGCACCCCTTTGCCGGTGATGTCGCCCAACGCCAGCGCCAGACGATTGCCCGGGAGGACTTGCACATTGTAAAAATCTCCGCCGACTTCGCGCGAGGGTCGCCACAGCGCCGCAAGCTGCACGCCGGGCACACTGGGCACCTCGCGCGGCATCAACCGGCTCTGAATGTCTGCCGCGATTTCCAGTTCGCGCTGAAACCTGATCTGGGCCAACTCGCGCTCGTAACTGCGCTCGCGTTCCAGGAAGCCTGCCACCACGTCGGCCAATGCGGCGATCAGTTTCACGTCGCCGCTGATGAAGTCCACCGGCTTATTGACGAGGCACAGCGCGGCGTCGATGCGGCTGCCGATCGCGATCGGCGCGCAGGCCAGCCGCCGCGCCGGCTCGATCGCGCCGCCACTGATCGCCGCGCACTCCTCCGCCTCATTCGCCGTGGCCGGGTCTTGCCGGTCCGCCAGGCTCGCCAACAGATTGTCTACGCGATCGGGCTTGAACGACGCTGCGTCGGGCGAGGCAAAAACGCGCACC
>DATBWU010000065.1:0-37364 GCA_036514635.1 Anaerolineae bacterium
CCCCTACTTTTACACCCACACCGCCGCCACCACCGCCACCGCCGCCACCACCGCCACCACCGTGTGATTTGCCGCCAAATGAATGCCCATGAAACGCTGTGTTGTACTTGGATCGCCAATAGCTATTTCCTTCCTAGCCGCGTACCTAATGGTGAACCTACTTACATCATGGTCGGATAATGAATCCGAAGGAACCATGTCTGCTTTGAAATGGGAGGCATCAGCCCCACTTAGTGCAGGAGTGGCATATCTGTCTGGGCAAGCTATTGTAATAAGTGACGCGGAGTATTTATATGCTATAGGAGGAGCAACGAGCAAGGTCCCGGTGTCAACCGTCTACTATGCCAAAGTTCAGCCAAGTGGTGGAACAACACAATGGCAAACAACAGCCCCGATTTACACTGGGGGAGTCGCATTTCATGGCAGTGTTGTGATCAGTAAACAGATATACGTTATAGGTGGAGTAACAGGGGCAATCACAAATTCCACACCACTGTCGACAGTTTTCTGTTCCACACCACTCTCCAACGGTCCGATTCAAGCATGGCGCGAAACCACTCCCATTACGAAACCCTTAAGAAACCACGCGGTTACTGCTATCGGGGATCGAATCTACGTTATTGGCGGACGTACAACGAGTAATCGATTCGAGAGGGTGGTTTACTCAGGTAAGGTATCAAGCACAACTTGTGGGCCAATTGAGTGGAGCACAGAAATCTCATTGCCCCATTATCTATCTAACGCCGACGCTGTTGCCATCATAGGTAAAGATGGGCATCGAACGATCTATGTCATCGGTGGTTGGTATTCCCTGTCAACTCAAAGCACAGTTTATTCAGCTAATCTCGATGCTTGGGGGCACATTGATCCGGACCGGAAGTGGTACACTGCAACATTCTTGCCGATTTCGCCCGGACTCATTGACCACGCTGCAGTAGCGGCCGAATATGCCGTATATGTTATCGGAGGAACCTCAGATGGGAGAAATCCCATAAACTCTGTATATCGCGCTACAATCAATCAGCAAAATGGAAGCCTGGGCGAGTTCGTTTTGATAACCAGCTCCTTACCCCTTTCTCTACAGCTCCACGCCTCTGTTCTTGCAAGTAGTGGTCAGATATATGTGGTAGGAGGTCAGATATCTCAAAGTGGTAAGTTGGCTGAAATGAACTATGTGTTTTTCACCCCTTTAGCCCTTCTCTTAAAATCCGCTGATCCGCCTGACGCCGTGCGAAGTGGCGATCTTATTACTTACTCGATCAGCTATCGTAACAATGGTCTCCGGCCACTTGAGAACTTGATCATCACCGACGCCATCCCAGCCAATACACAGTTGCTTTACCCTCCGCTTCCAACAGGTACTTCAATTGTTTCCTTTTCGATCCCGCCATTGCCCATAACCGGTAGTGGTTCAGTTTCCTTCACCGTTCAAGTTCGGCCACGCGCTCCGATCACTCAGACGCTCGATCCGCTGCTGAGTCAGATGGCAGTATTGTCCGAGCGTGTGCACCGTGGGTATCAATACACTCAAACGACCCTCGGCCTCCTCCCAAGCCTGTATCAACTTATCTGCACCTTCGAAGAGGGCGACATCCCCGGCCAGATCCAATATGCCGAATCCGCTAACTGCGGCGTTACCGGTACACAAGCAATATCGATCCCCTACATCGATCAAGGAGATGTTCACACAATAGATACTCGCACCAAGCCTTTCTCCCACAACGGAGGGCCCGCCACATTCTTCATTCAGTGGACAGGCGATTGCTGGCCGGGTGTCACTTCCTGCAACGACGCGGGATCAATCGATGTTACAGTTGCATACCAGGATATCTCTACCCCGATCCCTGTCATCAACGTTGCCTGGCTGTGCGAAGATGGCTTATGGTGCATCAAGAGCAACCCCGTCATCAACACGCCTTATCGATCGTATTTGCCGATCATGCTTAAGAGCAGCGCGCAGAATTGATCTGAGCGCAGTCCCTTACCGATACACCACCAACCCAAACACCAGCGCCACCAGCACGACGACCACCGGATGCACGTTGAAGTAAGTCAGTGCGACGAACGCCACGGCGGCGATCAGGAACTTGTCCCAGTTTGCCTGAAGCGCTGCTACAATCCCATCGCCCTTCTTGTCCAACACCTTGCCGCCGATGTCGTACGCCGTCCACAGCAACATGCCGATGACCGCCGGTCGCACCGCCGCCAGGATCGAATTGACCCACGGCAGGTTCTTCGCGCCGATAAACGCCGCCACCAGAGCCAACATGATGATGCTCGTCGGCACGACGCTGCCCAGCATGCCCATCAACGCGCCCGGCACGCCGGCCACCTTGTAGCCGACGTAGATGCCCATCTGCGGCGCGATCGGCCCCGGCAGCGAGTTGCCCAGCGCCACCGCATCGGCGAATTCCTCTTGTGTAATCCAGCCGTGATCGACCACCTCGCGCCCCATGATCGGCAGCGAGGCCGGCCCGCCGCCCCACGTGAACAGCGCGACCTTCGTGAATGTCCAAAAGATTTCGAGCAGCAAGAGGAAGAAGACCATCACATGCCTCCAATAAGAAATGTGAGAGACTGCCAGGCTCCGAGGCGATTGTACTGTAGAGATAGGAAAAGAGGAAGGGTTGGGAACGGACATAAGGTGTGGTACGATTGCGCCCGATGAAAATGCGAATCGCGCTCGTTGTCCTGCTGCTCCTGGCATCGATCCCCACCCCCGCCCACGCCCAAGGCGAAAGACTCGTCCTCGCCTTCTACTACGCCTGGTACTCGCCCGACTCGTTCGGCGCGAAGACCGGCGACCAGCCGGTTCAGCCCTACTCGTCTAGCGACCGCGCGACGATCGAGCGGCACGTGTCGCAGGCGAAAGCCGCCGGCATCGACGCGCTGGTGCAATCGTGGTACGGCCCGAGCGACAGCCCGAATAACCAGACCGAATCCAACTTCCGCACGCTGCTCGACGTTGCTTCCGCGCAGGGCGGCCTCCGCGCCGCGATCGATTTCGAGACGGGCAGCCCCTTCTTCGCCACGCGCGCCGACGCTCAATCCGCGCTGGCGACGCTGCTCGCCACGCACGCGCAGCATCCGGCCTACCTCAAGGTCGGCGGCAAGCCGGTGATCTTCTTCTGGTACAACACGCGCTTCAGCGTCGACGAGTGGCAGGCCATTCGCGACGCCGTCGATCCCGATCGCGCCTCGATCTGGATCGCCGAAGGCACTAACACCGATTACCTGCGCGTCTTCGATGGGCTGCATTTATACAGCATCGCCTGGTCGGCCAACCCGCAGGTCACGCTCAACACGTGGGGGAATCGAGTCCGCGCCAAAGCCGGCAGCCTCGGCGCGTTCAAGTATTGGGTCAGCACGGCGATGCCCGGCTGGGACGACACGCGGGCCGGCCGCGCGGGCGCATTCGTCCGGCCGCGCGACGACGGCGAATACTATCGGCAGTCGTTCAACGGCGCGACGACCTCCGGCGCAGACTGGCTGATCATCACCTCGTTCAACGAGTGGGTCGAGGGGACTCAGATCGAGCCGAGTGTCACCTACGGCGACCAATACCTGAACCTCACGCGCGACTTCGCCAACGCCTTCCGCAGCGGCGTCGAGTTCGTGCCGACCGCAACGCCGACCGCTACGGCTACGCCTTCGCAGACACCCACACCCACAGCTACCTCCACGCCGTCGCCCACGCCGACGCGCACCTTCACGCCCACCCACACTCCCACTTCCACGCCGACCGCTACGGCTACGCCTTCGCAGACGGCTACACCTTCCTCGACGCCCACGGCGACCTTCGCACCGACCTTCACGCCGCAGGTCGTGGCGCAGATCACGCCCACGCAACAACCCGCTAACAGTGTGTTGAATGTTGCACCCACACGCTCGACCGAGGACGGCACGCCCATCTGGCTCGGTCCGGTGTTACTGGCGGCCGCCGCCGCCCTGATCGGCTTCGTCCTCGCCAGTCGGGTACGGCGGTAGGATTGCCCATCTCACCGCTTCGAGTGTACAATTCGCGCGCTTCATTGGACATCATCGGGAGTCAGGCCCTTCTCCACGAAGTCACACGAAGGGTCACGAAGATCGAGCCTGTTTCGTGTTTCTTGGTGTACCTTCGTGGATCACGTGCTGATTGTAGATGCCCATGGCCCATCGCACATCGGAGCCTATCGCGCGTCCCTTCTGCCTGCTGGCGCTGGTCGCCCTTGCGCTTCTGGCATCGCCAGCCTCGGCCAGCACGCACCACTCCTCATTCATCAACCAACTAACTAACCAACCAACCAGCCAACCAACTAACCGGCCATCTACCCAACTTGCCGCCGACCTCGAACTGGCAACCACCTACGCCCCCATCCTCTCCTTCCACGAACGCGAGCGTTACCGCCCGCAGTCGATCGACGTGATGCTCGATCACGCCCGCCTGCGCCAAACCGTCGCCGGCGTCGAAGTCACTGTGCTCGACAAAGTCACCGCTGGCGATCTGGCAACCGCGCCGGCCGATACTTATCTCGACCTGTGGTACGGCCAGGACGACACGAGCGGCTACCTCAACTACACGGCGCACGGATCGTTCTACGATCTGAATAACCTGCGCGACGCCTACCCGACCACGGTCTACGCGCGCGTCGTGCGCGCGGGCGATGGCCGCGTGGCGATTCAATACTGGCTGTTCTACTACTACAACGACTGGTACAACAAGCACGAGGGCGATTGGGAGATGGTGCAGGTCGAGCTTGACGCTTCAAGCCAGCCGACGCGCGCGGTTTATGCGCAGCATCACGGCGGCACACTTCGACCGTGGAGCGCCGTCCGCAAAGAGGGCACGCACCCACGCGCCTACGTCGCACTCGGATCGCACGCCACGTATTTCGCACCCGGCACACTCTACCCACAAGGCAGCACGGTCGGGCAGCAGCGCATCGAGGTGTACGACCGCACCGGCTATGCTGACGGAGCGATGCCGCAGATCGTGATGATCTCCGATTCCGATCCGACCTGGCCGGCCTTCGCCGGTCGATGGGGTGAGCGCGCCTTCGGCGACTTCTCCGGGCCGAGCGGCCCCTCGCAGAAAGGGAATCAGTGGCTCGATCCATTCACCTGGGCCGACCGGCAGCCCTCCGATGCGGCGACGTGGTACGACCGGAATGTGCGCGCGGAGATCGCCGCCCTGCCCTCCGCCGCGCTGCTCACGCTGTCGAATGCACCCGGCGCCGATCCGATCGTCGAGAGCCGCCCGCCCTGGCAGGTGATCGTCGTGTACGATCTACCCGGCGCATCCTCCAGCTACGACCTGCGCCTGCAGAGCAGCGAAGCCCTCTCGCCCACGCTCATCGTCAGGTGGCCCGATGTGGGTGCGGAGACGATCGCACGGCGTGAGTATCCGCTCGCCCTGACCGCCGGCAGTGCGGCGACGATGAGCCTGTGCCAGACATGCGACTTCGTCCTCGACCTCGACGCGAACGGAGACGGCGCGCCCGATCGGCGCGTGCCTCCCGCGAAGACCACCTCGCAGAGGGTTCAATACGACCCGCCGGAGTCGGTGGTGTTCTACCTGCCGCTCGGGCAAATCGTCGGCGGTGTGCTGCTCGCTGCACTCGCGGCGATCGTGCCGACCGCCGTGTATGCCTTCGGCGTGTGGTGGGTCGATCGGTACGAGAAGGAGCCGATCAAACTGCTCCTGGCGACGTTCCTGTGGGGCGCGATCCCTGGCGCGTTGGTCGCCGTCGCCGCGCGCTTCCTCGTCGCGGGCGCGCTCGCGCCGGTCATCACCGAATCGATCAAGGCCGTCGCCATCCTGATCATCTTCACCCGCTATCGCCGCGAGTTCGACGACATTCTCGACGGCATCGTGTACGGCGCACTGAGCGGCATCGGCTTCTCGATGACGACTAACTTGATCGCGTATGTCGTGGGCTTCTTCTACGGTGGGTTCGACTTCCTGCGCGCGTCGGTGCTGCTGAACGGCATCGCTTTTGGGCTGAACGAGGCGTATTATGGCGCGGTGATCGGCATCGGCTTCGGCGTGTCGCGCTGGGCGGCGGATCGGCGCGTGCGCCGATTCGCACCGTGGATCGGGCTGGCGATCGCGATCGGCCTGCACCTGCTCAACGATTTCTTCCGCGACGCGGCGGTCGGCGATCGGGCCGGGCTGGTGATCGTCCCGCTCGCCGGGACGTGGGCCGGCATCGTCGCCGTGATCGGCATCGCCATCCTGTCCGTCCGCAGGGAGCAGGCCACCATCCGCGCGCACCTGAAAGCCGAAGTCGAGGTGGGCACGTTCGCGCAGGCGGAGTACCAATATCTGTCCACACCCGCCGGGCGATCTAAGATGGTGATCGTCGCCGCGCGGCGCGGCCCGGCCGAGGCGGCCCGCGCGATTCGCCTTCAGACGCTGGCAACCCGGCTCGCCTATCGCCGCCGCGAACTGGCAATACTCAATCAGGACCCCAGGGCCGATCACGTCGCCGCGAGGTTACGCCAGCGCATCGTCGCAGTCAGGGCAACCCACGGAGCGCGCAAAACACCCAGAGGCGTTCTCCGCGACTAAGTAGCCGTCCAAGTATAAGTTCCCGTGTCACCCTGAGAATCCCACAGCGCCGGGTGGCGATAGGCTCGAAGAAAGAAACTTGCGCGCTGCGTGCGGTATCACCCCACTAAACGGTGGTTGGATACAAGCACCCTGTTAGGCGGTCGCCCCCGGCGTTTAGGCGGGACGAACGGCGGTAGCGCGACCTTGAACGACATCAGTTCGCGGACCGTCCAGACATGGCCGGTCAACCCGGCCGCCATGGCCGGTGTCCGGGTGAACCAGCGTGGTACGTCCGGCTGGTCGAAGTTAGGCAGACGGAGCGCATGATGCGGCGTGCAGAAGTTGTAGACACAGCCCACCAAGTACATGCCGGCCCGCACGGCCTCCAGGCGGTGCGCGGCGTGGCGACAGCGACGGGTCAAGACGGCCAGGCGCTCACGGAAGGTCGCGTTGAGCCGCTCGATGTAGGCGGTGTTGATCTCAATGCCGCCGTGCGAGAGGCACAACTGGTGAGCCACGAACTGCGCTGTGCCGCGCACGATCGCACGCGTCACCTCGGTTATCTGATGGCCAGCCGCGCGAGTGTGCTTGACGACCCGAGCGACGCCCAGGCTGCTCCAGACCTGCAGGCGGCAGCGCCCGCGTTGCCCGCGCCGGGGCAACTTGTCGCGGAAGGCGCGCAGAATGGCCTGCGGATAGGCCGCCCAGCCGTCGACACACACCAACACGGCACCGCCGAGCCGAGCACAGGCGCGCACCGCCTGCATCAGCGCGTCGGCCAACCGACGGTCGCGCTTGAGGCTCACCACCCCGCCCAGCCACAAGCGGGTGGACACCATCATCGCCAATCCCAGCCACGCCACCCAGCCCCGGCCTTTCACCCGAATCTCGTCGGCTTGCACGTGCGTCAAGTCCAGGTCTCCCTGCTGGACGAGCGCCTGATGCACGGCTTCGCACTGCCGGCCCGCCCGGTCGCGCCAGTCCGCCACCGTGCGCTCATCCAGACCATAGGCCTGCACAATGGCCTGGATCGGACAGCCATACGCCAGCAGCGTCACTACCGTCACCACCAGCGCCGGCTCGCTGTGCAACCCCGCGAACATCGTCCCGGCCCGTTCGCTGAAGGTCTGGCCGCAACGTGTACACTTGTAGCGGCGCCGCTTCCGGCCGTGGCTGACAATGTTACCCGCCCCCCGCTGGCCTCTTGCCAGACAGTCCGCGTTGGGGCAAAATACCGTTTGTGGGTCCATGGCGCACACCTCCGTTCGACTGGCTGGTCAAACGGATTGTGCCTGTGGACCCCATTTTGTTCAAATTCGACCCTCACCACCACTTGATGGGGTGATACCCGTAGATCACGGATCGCCGACTTTAGTCGGCATTTAGGCACTTTGCGCCGACTGAAGTCGGCGTTCCATGTGTTTCCGTGATCTACCGAGTCTCTGAGCCTGTTTTCCGCACCTGCTCCAGCCGGACACGTGCGCCGCGCTGCGCGCAGCGCAGTGCGGTGTGAATAATCCGGCGGGTTGGGCGCGGCGGATTGCTCACACCGCACCTGCAAACACCGCAGGTGGGTGCAGGTGTCCGCCGCGAGCGCTGCCTAAAATCAGCGTAAGGTGCAAAATCCAGGCTGAGAGCGTGGGAGCCTGATCGACCGGGCTGCCGGCCAACGCCTTCATCCCAGAGTTTGAACTCCGGGCTCCGGGCTCCATCGGCCCGGCGCGCAGCCAAGTGATGTAAAATGAAAGCACGATGGAGCCAAGGGCTGCGGGTATTATCCTCGCTGGCGGCCAGAGTCGCCGCATGGGCATCGACAAAGCCTTCGTCACGTTCGAGGGCCGAACGCTGATCGAGCGCGTCATGGATGCGCTGCGCGCCGTATGCGACGAGATGCTCATCGTCGCCAACGACCGCGCGCCCTACGCGCATTTCGGCGTGCCCGTCGTGCCCGACGCGCAGCCCGGCTTCGGCCCGCTGGCCGGTCTCCATGCCGGGCTGAGCGCGATGCGCGCCGAGCTGGGTGTCGTCGTCGCCGTGGATATGCCCTTCCTCAATCCCGACCTGCTGCGAGCGCTCATCGCCGCTGCCGGCGGCTGGGACGCAGTGATCCCCGCGCTCGCCGCCGGGGTGAGCGGAGACGCGGTACGGCACAATCGCGCCAAGGACCTGGACATGCACCCCTTGCACGCCGTCTATCGACGGACGTGCCTGCCGGCGATTCAAGCCGCAATCGATCGCGGCGATCGGCGACTCAATGCCTTTCACCCCGATGTCCGGGTGCGCTACGTCGGCGCGGATGACATGCGCCCGCACGATCCAGAACTGCGATCGCTCGTCAACGTGAACACGCCGGAAGAATTGCAGCAAGCGCACTCGCAGCCTCACTCAAGCCCCGTGGCCCTGCCACAATCTCATCGTTCACACAAGGAGGAACAATCTATGGTGGTCACTCGTCGCGACTCAACCCATCTCGAAGCCGTGGATTATCACGCCGTCGGTATCTCGTCCACCGATGAGACGAACAATCCCTTCCTGATCGCTCAGCGCCAGTTAGACAACGCGGCGCGCATTTTGGAGCTGGACAGCGCCACGCACCACATGCTGCGCTGGCCGATGCGCGAGCTGCACGTGACGCTGCCCGTCGATATGGACGACGGCACGGTCAAGGTGTTTCACGGTTTCCGCGTGCAATACAACGATGCGCGCGGGCCGTGCAAGGGCGGCATCCGATTCCATCCCGACGAAACGATCGACACCGTTCGGGCGCTGGCCGCGTGGATGACGTGGAAGACGGCAGTGGTCGATGTGCCGCTGGGCGGCGGCAAAGGCGGCGTGGTGTGCGATCCCCGGCAGCTGTCGATGAATGAGCTGGAGCGCTTGAGCCGGGCCTATGTTCGGCAGGTCGGTCGCATCCTGGGCCTGGAGAAAGACGTGCCCGCGCCCGATGTGTACACGACGCCCCAGATCATGGCCTGGATGATGGACGAGTATTCGGTCATGAAAGGTTACAACGAGTTCGGCATGATCACCGGCAAGCCGTTGGCGCTGGGCGGGTCGGCCGGGCGCGGCGACGCGACGGCGCGCGGCGGCGTGTACGTGATGCGCGAAGCGGCCAAGACGATCGGGCTGGATCTGTCCACCGCGACTTACGCGATCCAGGGCTTCGGCAATGCGGGTTCGCACGCAGCCCAGATCGTCCACGACGAGATCGGTGGCACGGTCGTGGCGGTTGGCGAGCTCGACGGCACGCTCTACAACCCGAAGGGCCTCGACATTCAAGCCCTGCGCAAGTACTTCACCCAGAATCACGGCGTCAAGGGTTTCCCCGAAGCTGATTTTCTGCCCCATTCTACGGACTGCCTGGAACTGCCCTGCGATGTGTTGATCCCGGCCGCGATCGAGGGGCAGATCACGAATCGCAACGCGGATCGAGTGAAAGCCAAGATGATCCTGGAATTGGCGAACGGCCCGACGACGCTGGAAGCCGACGATATCCTGGACGACAAGGGCGTGTACGTGGTGCCCGACTTTCTAGCCAACGCGGGCGGAGTGACCGTATCGTACTTCGAGATGGTGCAGAACTCGTATGGCTACTACTGGGATGCCGATCTGGTGCACGAGCGGTTGGATTACAAGATGACTACCGCATTCCAGGCGGTGCACAAAGCGGCGGTGGAGCACAAGGTACACAATCGGTTGGCGGCGTACCTGGTGTCGGTGAGCCGAGTGGCCGAGGCGATGAAGTTGAGAGGGTGGGTGTAGCAACGGATTGCCTTCGGCACAACGGATAAACGGATGCGAATCTTGCATCCGTTTATCCGTTTCTATCCGTTGCCTTTCTTCTGCCAGTAACGCACGATCCCATCGACGGCCATGAACAGCGGGTTCGTGGCCTGGTATTGATGGAACATCGCGTCGGAGATGCCCTGCGCGGCGGCGCGCTGTTTACTCCATTCCGTATAGTGTTGGATCAAATCGTCGCGCGCGACGCCGGCCTGCATCCGCCCGCGGATGAACTCCGCCGATTCATGCAGCAATGCATTGGCCTCCCGGAGATGATCCTGGACATCGTCGATCCGGCCAAAATGGGTCGGGTAAATCGCGGCGAAGTTCTCGCCCAGCAACCGGGCCAGTGTTTGCTGCCACGCTTCCAGATCGAACTCGGGCGGCGGTGACGGCAGGAAGATGAGTGGACTGCCCGGCAGACGAATGCCTGCCGCATCGCCCGCGAAGGCGATGTCGCCCAGCCGGTAAACGTGATGATGTTTAGCGTGCCCCGGCGTATCGAGCGCGGTGAAAGTCAGCCCGGCGGCATGGATCGGTTCGTCATCGTACACCGCCGTCACACGCTCGGCGGGGACAGGCCGCACTTCGCCCCACAGCGAGTCCATCATCTCACCGTAAATGCGCCGGGCGCTGTTCAGCAGTTTCACCGGATCGATCAGGTGCGGCGCGCCGATGTAATGCACGTACACCTGCGCGCCCTGCCGCGCCCACCATCCCGCCGCGCCGGCGTGATCGAGATGGATGTGCGTGACCAGCACGTGACGAACGTCGCCCGGCGCGAAGCCGTGCTCGGCCAGCCGCGCCTTGAGCGTGGCCAGCGTCGAACTCGGCCCGGCCTCGACCAGCACCGGCCCCCCTGGCCCGACGACAAGATACGACGCAATCGCGTGCGCGATGCCGAGGAAGTTCAGATCGAGCGTGTGGATATCCAACGTGATTCTCCCCGTCGTTCGGGTGTCAGGTGATCGGCACTTCACCCCCTTCGCTGCGCTTCGGGGGCCTTCGGAGTGCCGGTCACCTGTGATTCTTCCACATCGCGGCGAAGCGCCTGATGCGCCAGCGAATATACCACGTATCCGGATCAGCCCTGGGCCGGCACTGCTTGATCCAACGCGCGGCCTCATCGGCGGAATAACCCTGCGCGATCAGGATCGCCGCGCCCATCACTACCGATCGATGCGCGCCGGCGGCGCAGTGTGCGTACACCTTGCCACCGCGCGCCATCGTCGTCAACGCGGCGTCCACGCCGCGCCTCAATGCCCGCATCGGGATGGGCAGCAGGGGTATATCGTGCGTGCGCAGCCAGAGAATCGCCAGGGGCGGCGTGTGCGGATCGGGCGGCAGGCGATGCTCAGCGCGCATATTGATGATCAGTCTGACTTCCAGCGTGCGCAGCGCGTCATAATCGTCCATCTCCGGCGTCGTGCCGATGAACAACGCATCGGTGATCTGCGAGTAGTCCACGCGGCAAGTCTAGCATATTTTGCAGTATGGCTTAACTCGCCTATAATCGTCGCCGTACCCAAGGAGCCGCATGCGCATATCGCCGCCCGAAATACACGACCGCGTGTCGAACGCGATCGCTCGCCTGCAAGACGACGAGGGGGCGTTTCGGCGCTTCATCGACAAACATCGCCTGGATCGGCTGGAGTTCTGGCTGGTCACGCGCTTCCGCTATTTTCCGGGCAGCGCCACACCGCAAGACTTTCTGACCTTCGGCCCGTACACATCCGTCTCAAAGTATCAGAGCGCGCTCGATGCACTGGTCGAGAAGAAGATGGCCGAGCGCGCCGGAGAAGGTCGCTACCGGTTGGTCGAGTCGGCACGCAAGGCGCTGACCGATGGCTACAACGATTTTTTCTCGCGCGTGGGACGCCCGACCGGCCTGCCCGACGACGCCGGCGAAGCGTTGCTCGACTGGGTTGATCGCGTATACACCGCCGCGCAGCGGCAGAGCGAAGTCCCCACGCCGATCCTCAAGGCGGCGCACAGTGTGCTGCCCGAGACCGATGCCGTGTGGGTACAGATCGAGCGCCGGCTGGTGGGGCTGTCGATCTACCGCGAAGAGTCGCATATCGCCGCGTGGCGCGAGGCAGGCTACACCGGCCCGCGCATCGAGTTGAGCACGCAGTTGTTCCAGTCGAAGAATGGCCTGACGTACGATGCACTACGCGCCAAGGCCGATCGGCTGGACGACAAAGATTTTGTATCGGCGCTGTCAGCGCTGCACGCCGCAGGCGAGGTCGTTCAGCGCGAGGAGCGGTATCGGCTCAGTCTATCGGGACGAGCGGCGCGCGAGGACATCGAAGCGGTGACCGACCGTCACTACGCGCGTCCCTTCGCGGCACTGCAAGACGACGAATTCGAGCGGATGATCCAGGCCCTGGAAAAGCTGGCACACAAGTGACCGGCACTGTTAGAAGTGCCGGTCACTTTTCCAGATCATTTGCGCTGCGCTCTGGGTGCCAGCGCGGTCACGGCGACGAAGGCCGCGCCGAAGACAATCAACCAGAGGCCGAGGAGGGCCCACAAGTCGCCATTAGCCTCGGCGGAGTGCTCGCCGCCGGAAGTCGGCAATGTGCCGGGTGAAGTCGATCCCGATCCGGTCGTCGAGCCGGCCGGCCTGGCAGTCACCGCCCCTTGCACCAAGCCGAAGTCCAGGCCGAGCACGGCTGTGCCCTGCTCGACGAAGACGGTGTAAGACGCTGGCGTCGTCACCGACCAGCCCTCGGGCGGAAGGATGCGCACCGTGAACGTGCCCTGGCTGACCACCGGCCCAAACGTCCCGTCGTTGCCGCTGCGGTACTCCTGCACAAAGCCCAAATCGGGCGTGGACACCTGGACGCGAAAATCGACCAGGCCGGCCTCGCCTTCGTCGTACTTGCCGTTGCCGTTCGCATCGTTGAAGACCCTGCCGCGCAGGCTGGTGGCTTGCGGCCGGGCGGCGATGTTGCCCAGCGCCAGCAAGGCGATGACGACCAGCACCAGCCCGCGAGTCCAGTTGCTTGAGCGTGCCATTGTTTCCTCCTGAATTGGCGATTCGCATCTGTACCGGAACCGATGCGGACATTCTAGCGGAGAGACGGCGCGTCTGTCAAAAGGAATTTCCTCACACCTCACCCCCGCCCCTTTCCCAACCGAAATTCGGGAGTGGGGGTGAGGTCACAGTCGATGTACCTGAATTAACTTCTTCTCCGCTTCGCCCTCGATCGTCGCCTCGACTTCAAGATAAGGCTCCAGGCCCGACCCCCTCAGTTTTTCTTTCAGCAGTTCGTCCACCTGGAAAATGCCTGCCGAGTTGTTCATGCGGATCGAAATGCGGATCGGCTTGGCCTCGCCGGGTGCGATGGTCACGCTATCGATGGCCGTCGCCGAGAGCGAGTGAATGTTGACGACGCCCGCTTCGAACGGGATGCGCGACCGGCCCTTCGCCATGTCGAGCGCGTCGGCCACGCGCACTACGCCCGCCTCTAGCGTGAGCGGCTTGCCGTCGCTGCGATGCGCGATGATCGCGTGCAGCACTTCGGAGCGGACGATACTCGCCAGGCGCGGATCGGGGTAGACAGCGGGCAGCAGTTCGCGCAGTTTCATCTGCGTGATGAACAGGCTATAGTGCTCGTGATCGTTCCGATGAATCGACATGCCCAGATCGTGCATCAGCGCGGCCAGCACGACCACAACTTCGGCATCTTCGACAGTCAGGCCGTGATCTTTCACGATACTCGGCACGATGTCTTTCGCGACGAGCAGGCGCAACAGCCGCAGCGCGATGTTGGCGATCAGCCGCACGTGCACCGGGCCGTGATCGCTCATGCCCAACCGCGTGACGGCGTTGACGTTGGCGCACTCCCACAGCGCGTACAGATCGGCGTCGGCGTTGATGCGCTCGGCCAGCGCCTGGAGTTTGGGATTGTGCCGGGCCGGCAGCGTGATGCGCACCGGCCCGCGTGGAGCCGGCTCGCCCGGAGTGACTTCCATACGTTCGAGGTTTTCAGCCATCATGGTTTCCTTCCCATGTCAAAGACGAACGACGAATGACAAAAGACGGAGGCGATCCATTGCTTATCACTCATCACTTATCACGCAACACGCCACACAACCGATTATAAGCGAATCGCAGTATAATGTCGTAGCGGTTCCACCCTGTAGCGCTTCGTCCCCCAGAATTCATCCGGGACCTGAAACACCTGAGAGGCAAGGTTTGACTCCTGCCGATCTCGATCAACTGTGCGTCAATACGATCCGCATGTTGTCCATCGATGCGGTGCAGAAGGCCAATTCGGGGCATCCCGGCCTGCCGCTAGGCGCAGCGCCCATCGGTTACGTGCTCTACACGCGCATCCTGCGCCACAATCCCACCGACCCGAAATGGATCAACCGCGATCGCTTCGTCCTGTCTGCCGGGCACGGATCGATGCTGCTGTACGCGCTGCTCCACCTGACCGGCTACGACCTGCCGCTGAGCGAAATTCAGAACTTCCGACAGTGGGGCAGCCGGACGCCCGGCCATCCAGAAGTCGGCCTTGCGCCCGGCGTCGAGACGACGACCGGCCCGCTCGGTCAGGGCTTTGGAAACGGCATCGGCCTGGCATTGGCCGAGGCGCACCTCGCCGCGCGCTACAACCGGCCCGGCCACACTATCATCGATCATTACACCTACGGCATCGTCAGCGACGGCGACCTGATGGAGGGCATCGCCTCGGAAGCCGCGTCGCTGGCCGGGCACTGGCGACTGGGCAAGTTGATCTATCTGTACGACGACAATCGCATCTCGCTGGCGGGCAGCACCAACATCACGTTCACCGAAGACGCGGGCCAGCGCTTCGAAGCGTATGGCTGGCACGTCCAGCGCATCGCCGACGACAACGATCTCGCCGCGATCGAAAGCGCTATTCGCGCGGCGCAGGCGGAGACTGACCGACCATCGCTGATCAGGGTGCGTAGCATCATCGGCTACGGCTCGCCCAACAAGCAAAACACCTTCGAAGTACACGGCTCGCCACTGGGGCCGGACGAAGTCAAACTGACCAAGCAGTTCTTCAACTGGCCGACCGACCCGCCGTTCCACATTCCCGGTGAAGCGCTCGAACACTTCCGCACGGCCATCGAGCGCGGCCAAGCCGAGCAAGCCCGCTGGCAAGCCCAGTGGGACGGCTACGCGCGCGAGTATCCCGATCTCGCAGCCGAGCTTAAGCAAGTGCTCAGCGGCGAGCTGCCCGCCGGCTGGGACGCGAACTTACCGACGTTCAGCCCTGACACCCGTGGCGATGCCACGCGTGCAGGCAAGCCGATCGCCACGCGCGTCGCAGCGGGCCAGGTGCTCAACGCGATCGCGGCGAAAGTACCGGCACTGATCGGCGGCTCAGCCGATCTCAATCCTTCGACGAACACTGCGCTCAAAGGCATGGGCGACTTCATGCACCCGGATACGCCGCTCGACGGCGCGCAGGGGCTGGTCGGCGGTGGCGTGAGTTACGCGGGACGCAACATTGCCTTCGGCGTGCGCGAGCACGCGATGGCCGGCATCGCCAGCGGGATAGCCCTGCACGGCGGCGTGCTGCCTTTCGTCGCGACGTTCTTGCAGTTCGCCGACTACATGCGCCCGGCGATCCGGCTGGCCGCGCTGATGGAGCAGCATGTGATCTACGTCTTCACGCACGACAGCGTGTTCCTCGGCGAGGACGGGCCGACGCACCAAGCGGTGGAGCATTTTGCGGCGCTGCGCGCAATCCCGAATCTGCTCTTCATCCGTCCCGGCGATCCGAACGAGACTGCCGTCGCGTGGAAGGTGGCAATCGAGCACACGCACGGGCCGGTGGCGCTGGCGCTCACGCGCCAAGCCGTGCCCACACTCGACCGAAGCCGGATGGCCCCGGCGGACGGTCTGCGGCGCGGCGGCTACGTCCTGATCGACGCCGACGGCCAACCGGACGTTATCCTGATCGGCACCGGATCGGAGCTGCACCTCGTCGTCGGCGCGGCCGACGAACTGGCGAAGCGCGGCGTGAAAGCGCGCGTGGTCAGCCTGCCGTGCTGGGAACTTTTCGACGCGCAGCCGCAGGAATATCGCGACAGTGTGCTGTTGCCAACGGTGCACAAGCGGCTGGCGGTCGAGGCGGGTGTCTCGCAGGGCTGGCACAAATACGTCACCGAGCGCGGCGATGTGATCGGCCTGGAACGCTTCGGCGCATCGGCTCCGTACAAAGTGATCGCCGAGAAGCTAGGATTCACGGTGCAGAACGTCGTAGACCGGGCAGTCAAGTTGTTGGGCTGTTGCACAACCGCGTGAAAACATCTATACTACAACCGCGCGAGTATGATTCCACGTGATGAGTCACACTCCCAGGCGAGGGTCACAATGGGATTGACGGTTTTGGAAATCGAGGTCGGAAGCCCTGCTCAACCCGAAACGACCGAGAAACTCGAATTCTTAATCGACTCCGGCGCGATCTACTCTGTCGTCCCGACGCCGATTCTGGAACGACTGGGCATCCGGCCACTGGTCGAGCAGGAATTTCGGTTGGCGAATGGGAGCAAAATCACACGCAAGAAGGGCATCGCGCTGTTCAAGTATCAGGATCGGGTCGGCGGGGCGGACGTCATCTTCGGCGAAGAAGGCGACAGCGTCTTGCTGGGCGTGCTCACGCTGGAAGCGCTGGGATTCTCGCTCGATCCGCTCAGGCGCGAGCTGAAGCCGCTGCCGATGATCCTGGCGAGGAAACAACTAGGCCCGGCGACCGAATAGCGTTGCGACGTTGTGTCCCGGAGAACCCAACATCGCGTGAACCGGCCGCGCTTCCTGCTCGATGAGCATGTATGGGGCGGCCTTGTTGAAGTGGCAAGCTGCAGACCTTAAACGCCCCGCCTTCCCTCACACCGCACCCTCGGCGTTTGACATCCCAATAGAAAAACAGCCCACATCACCCAGGAGGTGAGCGGTGAAGATCGCCCGCGTCTCGATCGCCGTCTTCGCAGCGCTGGTCGCCGTCCTGAGCCTCGTCGATATCCTGCCGCCGGCCGAGGCAGCTCCAGAGCAACCGACAGCCGCCGGCGACCATCTCCTCCTCAGCGAAGTCTTCTACGATGCAGCCGGCTCGGACAATAACCTGGAATGGATCGAAGTCTACAACCCCACCGGCAGCGCCATCAACCTCGGCAACTACAGTCTGGGGAATGGCGGCAACGATTACACGTACAGTCGCGTCCAGTTGAACGGGACGATTCTCGCCGGTGAATGCCGGGTGATCGGCGGGCCGGCCAGCAACCTCACCAACCACCTGCCGCTCCTCAATCAAGCGATTGATTTCAGCCCCGACTTTCAAAACGGCGGGACGCCTGCCGATGGCATCGCGTTATTCGGCGTCAAGGCAGTTTCGATCGCGGTGCAGACCATCCCCGTCGACGCCGTGATCTACGGCACAGCCAATGCCAGCAACCTGATCGACGAAAGCGGCGCGGCCCATCCGCCCGACGCAGCCGGCGCGCCGCCGGGCCAGAGCCTCCAGCGGCGCGACATCACCGGCACGTGGTCGATTCAAGTCGCGCCGACGCCCAACGATTGCTCGGCGATCTTCAACCCGCCTGCGCCCGCGCCGCCGCACGACGACGTCCTGATCAGCGCCGTCCACTACGACGCCTACGCCAACGGCGACGAGGGATTCCGCCTGACCAACGTCGGCACGCAGAGCATCACCCTGACCAACTGGATCGCCACCGATGGCGAAGGCGCGCTCAATTTGAGCGGCACGTTGAACGCCGGGCAATCGATCTGGATCGCCAAGCGCGCCGTCACTTTCACTCAGCAGTTCGGCTTCAGGCCCGATTACGAATACGATGCTGACACCGATCCGCTCGTCCCGAACCTCGCCGGAACATCGCCGCTGCTGAACGACAACGGCGACGAGCTCGTCATCCGCGAAGGCGCAGACCACTGGATCGACGCGGTGGTATGGGGCAGCGTCACCAACACGACCTGGATCAGCGGCTGGGCCGGATCGGCTGTTCAGCGTTACGCCAACGGCAACATCGCCGCAACGGGCCAGATTCTGCATCGTCGACTGGACGAGTCGACCGGCGCGATGGCCGCCGATTCGGACAGCGCAAGTGACTGGGCCAATCACAACGCCGATCCGGTGCTGGGCCGCAGGCCGCTGTATCCCGGCTGGGACCTGGAGCAATTCTGGCGGCCGGCTGTCGTCACGGCGACGGCTCGCCTCACCGTCGCCATCGCGCCGGACAATGCCTATCGCGTCATCTCCGATCTGCTCGGCTCGGCGCAGCAGTCGATCCAACTCGAAGCCCACTCCTTCGAGAACCTTGCGCTGGCCGATGTGCTGACCCGCGCGATACAGGCACGCGGCATCAGCGTGACAATCCTGCTCGAAGGCGGGCCAGTGGGCGGGGTGGAGGATCAGGAGTTGTGGATCTGCCAGCGCATCGAATCGGCCGGCGGCGATTGCTGGTTCATGATCACCGATAGTGCGAACGGCATTTACGATCGCTACACCTACCTGCACGCCAAGATGATCATCGTCGACGAGCGCATCGTGGCAATCGGCTCGGAGAATCTCAGCCCGAACGGTCTGCCGTACGACGATTTCGCCGATGGCACCTTCGGCCAGCGCGGCGCGTATCTGGTCACGGACGCGCCCGGTGTCGTTTCACGCACGCTGCAAATCTGGAGCGCCGACTTCGATCCGGCTCACCGTGACATTTTCGCATGGGGCAGCGGCGCGTACGGCCCGCCGCCGACGGGCTTCACACCGATCTACACCAGCGGCGGCAGCGGTTATGCGATTCGCCACCCGGCGCCGCTCAGCCTGACTGCGCCGCTTACTTTCGAATTGATCACTTCGCCCGAAAGCAGCCTGCGCACGAGCGATGCACTCCTCGGCTGGATCGCGCAAGCCGGCTCCGGCGACGGAATCGACGCCGAACAGCTCGACGAGCCGCCGTATTGGGGTGACTCGTCGAGCACGCCCGCCGCCGATCCGAATCTGCGCCTCAAGGCGCTGATCGACGCCGCCTCGCGCGGCGCGCGCGTGCGGCTGCTGCTCGACGGCTACTTCGACGATGCGACCTCGCCCACCAGCAACGAAGCCACGCGCGTGTACGTCGAATCGCTGCGCGCGCTCAGCCCGACGCTCGCCAGCCACCTCGAAGTGCGGCGCGGCAACCCGGCGCGGGGCGGCATTCACAACAAGATGTTTCTCTTGCGCGTAGGCGATCGGAAAATCATCCACGTCGGCAGCCTCAACGGCACGGAGACCTCCAACAAGGTCAACCGCGAGATCGCTTTGCAGGTGGAGTCGGCAGCGGCTTACGATTATTTGAAGGCGATGTTCGAGAGCGATTGGGCTACCCAGCCGCGCGTGTACCTGCCGATCGTCTTGAGGAACTACATGCCGCCGGCCAATCACCTGCTGATCGGCAAAGTGATGTACCTGGGCGGGGACGAATGGGTGCAGGTCTACAACCCGACCGCAATCACCGTTTCACTGGGCAGTTACAAGATCGGCGATGAAGAGGCGCCGGGCGGAGGCGGCTTCGGCTTCGACGGGATGTGGCGCTTCCCGCTGGCGGCGACGATCGCGCCGGGGCAGAAAATCAACATCGCAACCACCTTCACCGCCTTCTACGCCGACTTCGGGCGCGATCCGGACTTCGCCTTCTTCGACGGCGTGCCGGGCGTCACGCAGATGTCGCCCTATTTGGCGTGGACGAGTGCGGTGACTTTCACACTGTCCAACACAGGCGACGAGGTGTTGCTGCTTGGCTCAACCGATCAGGTGGTGGATGGTGTGGCGTGGGGAACAGGGTCGCTTCCGGGAAACGTGTCGTGCGCGGCGCTCGTCCCGCCGCCCTATGCTTCGATCGACCGGACGCCGATCGGGCAAGACACGGACAGTTGCCCGGCTGACTTCGTGGCGAATCCATCACCGCTGCCCTAACCCGGACGAGCCGGAGCCAACAAGGGAACTAACCGCCGAGAACGCAGAGAACGCTGAGCATCCCCCAAAAATCTCTGCGCCCTCTGCGCGCCTTCGGCGTCTGCGGTGAAATCTTTGCGCAAAAAGCAAAGACTTCAGAGGTGAGGTACTAAGAGGGAGAGGCGAATGTGGGCACTGCCTGTTCAGCCTGCTCGGCCTGGAAGGCCTTTTGGACTCGCGCGTACTCGTCTTCGACCTGCGCCACTTTCTCGGCTGCGCCCTGCACCGTTCCCTCTCGCCCCATCGCCTCCAACTCGGCGCACAGCGCCGAGAGCGACAGCGCGCCGAGCGTGGCGCTGCTCGACTTGAGCGTGTGAGCCGCCATGCGCAGATGCTCTGGGTCGCCGGCGGCGAGGGCCGCGCGCATGGCTTCGAGCTGATGGGGCGTATCGTCGAGGAAAATCTCGATTAGTTCGGTGACGACATCCATCTCTTGCCCATTGACCGTTGCGCGCAGATGATCCAGCACGGCTCGATCCAGCGAGCCGTCCGACGCTCCATCACCCCCGATCGTCGCCGGCATACTGCGCTCAAGCGCCAGGGTCAAATCTTCGACGCGCACTGGCTTGCCCACGTAGTCGTCCATGCCCGCCACCAGACACCGCTCGCGATCGCCTTGCATCGAATGGGCCGTCATGGCGATGATCCACGGCTGGCGGGCGGGCGGCAGTTGCTGGCGAACACGCAGCGAGGTCTCGTAGCCGTCCATTTCCGGCATCTGCACGTCCATCAGCACTACGTCATATACTTGGCGCTGCAGCGCATCGAGCACTTCCAATCCGTTGGCGGCTACGTCGGCGCGATAGCCCATGCGCTCCAGAAGGCGCAACGCTACTTTCTGGTTCACGATATTGTCCTCGGCCAGCAGGATACGCAGAGGCTTTTGGCGGGCCGGGGCGGTATTCAAAGAAACGGGCACGGGGGTGGGGCGCGCCGGAGCCGACGAGCGGCTGAGGATACCGGCGAGCGCGTCGTGAAGTTGCGCCGGCTTGATCGGCTTGGACAGAACCGCCGCGAAGCCCAGTTCCGCCAGATTCTCCTCGCGCCGCCCCAACGAGGATAACATCACCAGGGGCAGCGATTCGCGATCGCGGTGCTTGCGTATCTCAGCGGCCAGCGTCAAACCATCCATCTCCGGCATGTTCATGTCCAGGATAGCGACGTCGAACGGCTCGCCCTGCCGGATCCATTCCAGCGCCAGCGCGCCGCGATCCGCCGCCAGTGCGCTCATGCCCCACAACTGCGCCTGCCGCGACAATATCCGCCGGTTGATTTCGAGGTCGTCGATGATCAGCAGGCGCTTGCCTGCCAGCAGTTTATCGCCGAACGGGCGCGCGCGCCGGATATTCGACGCAGGCGCGGCGACGAAAGTGAAGTAGAACGTCGAGCCGGCGCCGGGCGCGCTTTCCACCCCGATCTGGCCTCCCATCATTTCGACCAGCCGCTTGCAGATCGCCAGCCCTAACCCGGTTCCACCATATTTGCGCGTGGTGGAGGCATCCACCTGGCTGAAGGACTGGAACAATCGATCCATGCGGTCGGGCGGGATGCCGATGCCGGTGTCTCGCACCGCGCAATGAATCTGGTACAGGTCGTGATCGATGAGACACGCCCTGGCCGTGACGACGACCTCGCCGTGTTGCGTGAACTTGATGCCGTTGCCGATCAGGTTCACCAGCACCTGGCGCACGCGTGTGACATCGCCGGCCAGGAGGGCCGGTACATCCTCTTCGACCAGGTACGCCAGCTCCAGGCCCTTCTCGGCGGCGCGCGCGGCCAGCAAATCGAGCGACTCTTCGATGCACTCGCGCAGGTCGAAAGGCTGGCTCTCCAGCTCCAATCGACCGGCCTCAATCTTGGAAAAGTCGAGGATATCGTTGATGATAGTCAGCAGGGCGTCGCCGCTGGAGCGGATCGCCTCCACGTACTCGCGCTGCTCAGAGGTGAGGGGAGTGCCCAGCAGCAGCCCGGTCATGCCGATGACGCCGTTCATGGGCGTGCGAATCTCGTGGCTCATGTTCGCCAGGAATTCCGACTTAGCCCGATTGGCCGCCTCAGCCACATCCCTGGCCTGCCGCAACTCCTCCTCGTTCCGCCGGCGATCGGTGATGTCCATCATCGCGCCGATCATGCGCACCGGCTTGCCCGTGTCGTCGTGGATGACATAGCCGCGATCGAGAATGTCGGCATACGAGCCATCGCGGCGTTGGTAGCGGTATTCACTCGACCAGAACGACCCTCCGCCGTCGATCGCCTCCTGGAAACTGGCGCGCGCATGCTCGCGATCGTCCGGATGGATGCGCTCCATCCACCACGCGATGTCAGACCTCACGTCCTCCACCGAATAGCCAAAGACCGTCTGGAGGCTCGCGTTCCACCTCACTTCGTCCGTCAGCAGATTCCAGTCCCACACGACATCGTTCGTCGCTTGTGCGACGAAGCGGAATCGCTCCTCACTCTGGCGTAGCGCCTCGTCTGCTTGCTTGCGCTCGGTGATGTCCTGCCCGACCGCCTGGAACTCGATCAGGCGACCCTGGTCGTTAAAGATAGCTCGGTTGGTCCACAGTTGCCAGCGCACTTCACCGCTGGGCAGGATGACGCGATGCTCAATCGTGGCGACCGGGTTGCCCGGGCCGATCGCTTTGAGTTGCTGCGCGAGCCTGGGACGATCTTCCACCTGGATGAGCGACATGAGGGTCTGCCCGATCAACTGGTCGCGGCCCCGGCTGAAATAGCGGCAGTAGGCGTCGTTGGCCAAGGTGAGCGTGCCGTCGGGCAGGAAACGGCAGATCAAGTCGGTCTGGTCCTCGACGATGGCGCGATACCGCGCTTCACTTGCGCGCAGCGCCTCTTCTGCGCGCTTTTGCGTCGTGCGGTCCTCGCGCACCGCCAGGAAGTGTGTGATCCGGCCGCCGGCGTCCAGCATGGGCGAAATGGAAACCGATTCCCAATACAACTCACCGTTCTTCTTCCGGTTGAGCAACTCGCCGCGCCACTCCCCGCCAGCCAGGATGGTCTGCCACAGGTCCTGGTACGTCGCCAGCGGTGTGTGACCCGATTTCATGATGCGTATGTTCCGGCCTTCCACCTCGGCCGGCGTATAGCCTGTGACGCGCGTGAAGGCCGGATTGACGTACTCGATATTGCCGGAGGTATCGGTGATGAGGATCGACGAAGGGCTGTGCTCGACGGCGAGCGACAACTTGCGGATCTGTTCATCGATCCGCTGGCGCTCCGTGATGTCCCAAAAGATACCCTGGACACCGATGACGTGGCCCTCGGAATCGTACATCGGAGACTTGATGACCTGAGCGACTGTCTTCTTTTGCCCTAACGGATGATGCGTTTCGGTCGCCTCGAAGGTCTCGCCCGTCGCCATGACCCGCCGGTCGTCTTCCCGATATTTCTGCGCCAGTTCCGGCGGATGAAGATCGAAATCGGTCTTGCCGAGAATATCCTCCGGGCGTCTCCCCCGCAACCGACAATATTCCCGGTTGACGAAAATGAATCGGCCCTCCCGATCTTTGCAGAATACCGGCTGCGGTAGCCTATCCACCAACGGATGATAGAACTCCTCCGGATCACGCAGCGCCTGCTTGCCTGCCTCGGCTGCTCGCTGTGGCTGAGCCGCCCTATTGAGCATCACGTCAGTCGGGTCCGCCGGGCGACCCGGCTCAGCCGGCTGCCGATCGGCCACGCGCGTCCCGAAGTCGCGCCCGGTATCGATCTGCACCACGCCCGCGCTCCAGCGCGCCGATGGCGAAAGGAAGCGTCTCTCCAGCAGCCGCATCGCCGCCCAGATGAACGCCAGGCTCGCCATCAAGAACCATGTGGCAACGACCGGTGTGCTCGCAGCCGACCAGGCCGCCAGCAGACCGATCAAGGTCAACACCGCTCCAAACAGCATCCTCTTACGCACAGTCATAAACCCGTATCGCCCACGTATCGAACATGGGCGGAACCTCATCCCCGGCTTCGGCATCTCCACCGGGGGCGAGGCTCATTGTTTCATCGATTTTCGTATCTTTTAGGGGTTTTCGGAGTGTGGGGTCTGTTGGGGGCGAGTTTGATTATAGGCTGCCCAGGGAGACACCGTAAGACTTACTGCCTGATCCACGAATCCCCACGAATCAATTAGTGAAGATTCGTGGATAAACACTACACACATGTTTGAGCGACAGTTGAACTGTCGCCCAACGCCCGTAGTTGCACTGCGGGCGAACGTATGTGTGCTCCAGGCCCGCGTCTCGCGGGCTGTCCGCGAGGACGCGGACGGAGAGCCATCGAGATGTGAACAATCACCTGGTGCGGGTGGGCGACGGCGTTCGCGTCGAGGTCGCCGATGGCCGGGGTGTCGATGTCGTCTGGGTGAGCGTCAGTGTCCGGGTTGATGTCCGTATCGGAGTCGCCGTCGCCGTCCGGGTCGGCGTCGGTGTTGGAGTCGAAGTGCGGGTCGGTGTGAACGTGGCCGTCGGCGTTCGCGATGCAGTCGGCGTGCGGCTGGGCGTAGGCGTATTCGATGGCGTCGGCGTGGGCGATGGCGTCGGCGTGGGCGATGGAATCTCGGCGACGATCAGCGCCGGATCGAAGCGCGCCGGCGACCAGGCCATCGATACGTCGCCGCCTTCGGCATCGGCCAGCACGGCGCGCTTTTGCAGTTTTAGATCGAACGACACGATCTGCCCGCCGGTGACGAACGTGACGCGCCGGCCATCTGTCGACCAGGCCGGGTTCGATCCGGGTTCGGGAATCAATTGACCGGTCGATCCGTCGAGCGTGACGAACTGGATAGCGGATCGGTTCGTGCCTGAAACGACCGATGCAAACGCGATTCGCTGGCCGTCGGGCGACCACGCGGGCGCGGACTCGATCGCCGGGCCATGCGTGAGGTTGTTCGCGTTCGTGCCATCGACGTTGACGCGGAAAACATCGCCGTTCCACGCGAAAGCGACCTGCTGGCCGTCGGGTGACCAGGTCGGATGGGTCTTGTCGCCCTCGCCGCGCGTCACGCGGCGCAAGCCACCACCATCGGCGCGAACGATGTAGATGTCAAACACACCATCGCGATTGGACTGAAATGCGATCTGCGTTCCGTCGGGCGACCAGGCCGGCGCGTCATCGTCGGCGTCGCCGATCACGAAGGGTCTCACCTCGCCGCCGTCGATGTTTGCCGTAAACAGGTCAAAGTTGCCATTGCGGTCCGAGGCGAAGACAATGCGCCGCCGATCGAGCGAGACGGATGGCGCGCGATCGATCGCCGGATCGGCGGTGATGCGCTGCACATCGGCGCTGCCGTCGCGCAAGACGTATAGATCGGTGTTGCCGTCACGCTCGGCGGCGAAGACGATGCGGTCGCGCGCCAGGCACGGTTCCACCGGCGCAAACGCCAACGCAGGCGGCTGGACGGCGATCGGTTCCGGGTTCTTCAGCGGCTGCCACGCCGGCCAGGTGTCCTGATGCGCGTCGGCGCGGAAGCGCGTCTGGCCGGAACCGTCGGTGTTGACGATCACCACGTCGAACTGCGACCCGTCGAGCATGGCGAGCACAATCGCCTTGCCGTCCGGCGACCACGAGGGATTGATCGCCTGGGTCGCATCGGCGACGAGCCGGGAAGGGCGGCGTCCATCGAGCGTGGCAAGGTAAACCTGATCGCCGGACTGATATGCCACCGCGCGCCCATCGGGCGACCACGCAATCGACGTGACGGGCGCGTCCGTCCACGTCACGCGCGTCACCGCCGAGCCATCCGCCCTGACGACCGACAGCGCCGTGTCGCCCCGGCAGTTGGCCGCGTAGGCCAGCGTGCGGCCATCGGGCGACCACCTGGGCAGCGACTGCGCCGTGCCGTCGTCAAACAGGCGCTTCGCGTTCGAGCCGTCGGCGTCCGCGATCATGATCGCCGGCGCGCCGGCGCGCCACGACACGAATGCGATCTGACGGCCATCCGGCGACCACGCGGGTTGCTCATCGCGCGCGGCCGATTGGCTGACGTTGACGCGGCTGGTGCCGTCGCCGCTGGCCGCCTGCGCGAAGACATCGACGTTGCCGTTCACTTCGGCGACGTAGGCCAGCCGCTGGCTGTCCGGCGACCACACGATCGGCTGATCGATGACGAGCGAGCGGGCGAGAAACGTGGGGTTGTTGAGATTCGGGTTGACCGTGTACAGGTCGGCGCGGTCATTATCGGCGGCGACTTTGTAGGCAGCCAGCTCGCCGTTGGGCGACCAGGCCGGATCGGACTTGGCGCGCTGGTCGAAGGTCAATCGCGTGAGCGGCCCGCTGCCATCCACGCGCGAGGCGTACAGCTCGGGCGAGCCATTCCGATCGGACACGAACGCGATCTGGTTGTCGAGCGGCGGGCGCGTCGGCGCGACAACGCGGGTGGGCGGCGCAGGCTGATTGCGCGCGGCGTTGATCACGACCAAGATTCCGATCGCGGTGAGGGCCAGCAGGAACACGGCGATCGTCGCGCGCAGGTGGCCCAGCGCCAACCCGATCAGGCGCTGGCCGAGCGACAGGCCGGCGCGGCGCGGGCGAGGCTTGCGCGCGGGCGTCTTCGCGGCAGGCGCTCGACGCCGGGGCACGCTCACCGGCTTGCCCTCGATCGTTTCCAGGCCGCGCCGCGCGGTGGCATTGTTGGGATCGATGTCGAGGACGCGGCGCAGGTAATCGGCGCGCTCCTTGTCGTTTTCGGCGAGCTGGCTCAGCCACAGCAGCGCGTCGACGTTGCGCGGGTTCGCACTCAGCGCCTGCTGAAACAGCGCGCGCGCCTGCTCGGTCTCGCCGTTGCGAAAAGCCTCGATGCCCTGGGTAGTGAGTGTGTCCATTGTGTTACACCCTCACCCCCTTCGCCCCTTCTCCCCTCTCCTCAGTAGGAGAGGGGAAGGGGGTGGCGCGAAGCGCCGGGGGATGGGGTGAGGTCTACGGCCCCCACATCGGATCGACTTCGTCCGCGTCCGAGTCGGCGGTGAGATTGCGCACAGCCGCCGTCTCGACCGAGACGATGTAAATGTCGGCGTTGCCGCTCTGATCGGACGACACCAGCAGAAACCGGCCATCGGGCGACCACACCGGCTGCGCTGCGCCGCGCATGGCGACGAGCAGCCGCGCATTCGTCGCGCCCGCGTCCATCAAGTAAATACCCTCGCCGTTTCGATCCGACACGAAGGCCAGGCGCTTGCCGTCGGGCGACCAGGCCGGGCAGTGATCGACCGCGGGATGCTGTGTCAGGCGCTCCACGCCCAGGCTCGCCACATCGATCTGATACAGGTCGAGGTTGCCGTCGCGATCGGACGTGAAGGCCATCTGTTCGCCATCCGGGTTCCACGACAGGCAGCCATCGTAGCCGGGCCGATTGGTCAGGCGAGCAGCACCCGATCCGTCCGGCTGAATCAGCGCGAGGTCCGGCCCGCCCTCGGCGTCGATCTCGTAAGCGATTTGCGTGCCGTCCGGCGACCAGGCCGGGCTGTGCGCCGACACGCCTTCCTGCGTCAGCGTGATCGCCGCCGGTTGCGCACCGGCAAAATCGATCACGAATAAGCGCTGCGTCTGGGAGATGGGCACGTCGAGCGCGAGCAGATTGGCGACCGGCGAGAGCGCGGGATGCCGCTCGCCCTGCTCGTTGAGTCCTCGAAAGCCCACTTCACCGGAATCAAAGTTCATCCGATACAAACGGAAAGCGCCGTCGCGGTTCGACGCGAAGGTGAATCCACCATCCGGTAACCTGAACGGCGGCGCGGCGGCAACGGTAGGCGTCGGCGCAGTGGGCGCGCTGATCGTCGCGGGATCGACATCGACAGGTTGCCAGGCGGCGCGGATCACCCGGTACTCGGAAGGCACTTGTCCCAACTGCGCGAGACTCGAACCATCGGGCCGCGCGGTGAATAAGGCCAGGCCATTGCCCACAGCCGACGTGAACAGGATCGATCCGTCGGGCGTCCACGACGGCGCACGATCGTCGACCGCGTTGTCGGTGACGACACGGGCGGCCGAGCCTTCGATGCCCATCACGTAAATGTCCGCGTCACCATCGCGCGTTGAAACGAAGGCGATCGATTGACCATCGGGCGAGACGGATGGGTCGGTGTCGTCGGCGGGATCGTCCGTCAGGCGCTGCACGTCCGAGCCGTCGGCGCTCATGCGATAAATATCGAGCTGCCCCTCCCGATCGGACTGAAAGGCGATCGATTGACCATCGGGCGTCCACGCCGGAGCGCGATCGTCGCCTTCGAAGCGGGTGAGGTTGAACGGGCTGCCGCCACCGGCCGGCGCGACGAAGATATCGAGGTCGCCGTCACGGTCGGACGCAAAAGCCAGGAGCGTGCCATCGGGCGACCAGGCCGGATCGACGCCGCGCGCCAACGGGGTGAAGCCCTGCCCGCTCGCGTCGACGAAAGCGATGGTGGCCGTATTGGAGACTGCCTCGGTGAAGGCAATGCGCCGGCCATCGGGCGACCAGGCCAGGCGCGCGTCCGCGTCGATGCGCGGGCGTAGCGTGGTCAGGCTGGAGCCGTCGGCGCGAATCAGGGCGAGGCTGGTATCGCCGTCTCGTTCCAGGCTGGCGACCAGGCGTGCGGCGGCCGGAACGGGCGTGGCCGAGGGCCGGTTCGCCTGCGACGAGATGGCCGCGTAAAGAATTCCGCCTCCACCGAGGAGAATGACGGCGGCCAGCACGATGGGCATGATCGAGCCGCGCCGTGCGGCCTTGCGCTCGCGCGGCGGTGCAGGTTCTTTCTTTTTCTTCTCGACCGGTGTCGGTTGGACAACTGCCGGCGTGGAAACCGGCGCAGCCGCCACAGGCAGAGGTGCAGGCTCGGCCGGCGTGGCTGGCTCGGCCGGCGTGGTCTGCCCGGTGATGACATCGCTGAAAGGCGAAACGTGAGGCAGGGGTGCGTCAGATGTTGGCGGCTGAGGAGGCGGCGGCTGAGAGCGCGGCGCGGGCAGCGGGGCGGCGGGCGTGCCTCGCCTACGCGCTTCGAGCAGCTCGATGCCTTTGCGGGCGGTGGCGTTGTCAGGATTGATCGCCAGAATGCGGCGCAGGCAATCGAGGCGCTGCACGTCGGTCTCGACGATCTGGCTCATCCACAGCCAGGCCGTCTCGTTGCGCGGATCGGCCCGCAGAACCTGCGCGAGCAATCGCTGGCCGTTGGCTTTCTCGCCCCGGCGAATTGCGTCGATGGCCTGCTGCAGAAGCACCCGCATCATGCGCGTATTGTAGCCACGATGGGGCTGGCGATCAAGTCTGCTTCGCTCCGGCTCAGTTTGGATTTCTTTACCATAGGAGTTACGCACTTGAACCGCTAAGTCGCCAAGAGCGCGAAGAAATGCTTAGTTTTCCTTTGCGTCCTTAGCGCCTTCGCGGTGAAAACTCTCCAACTGCGTAAGTCCTGTACCACTCATTCTTCACCGCGCGCCACGGCGTCGATCGCCGCCTGGGCAGCGGCCTGGGGTGTCGAGCGCCCGATGAGCACATCTCGAATCGCGTCGAGGAACGGCGGGCTGATCGCCTCCAGCGCCGCCGTCGCCGGCGGCGGCACGGCGCGACTCAATTCGCCGAGTGCGAAGGCGGCGTACCCGTCGCTTGCCCGCCACAGCGCCAGCGCGGCCGCAGTGGCAGGCAAGACGTGCTCGGCCTGCGTCCACTCCGCCAGGTTTTCATCGCGGATCAAGTGCTCCAGCAATTCAACAGCCAACGCTTGATGTCGCGGATCGTGCGTGATGACGGCCAGGTTCCACGAGCGACCGATCGATGGCGTGGGCCTCTGGCTGATTGACGGCGCGCGCGCGTAACCCAGATCCGCGCCCTGTGCGCGCGCGGCCAGGAAGCGCGACGCGCGCGCCACGGTCACAGGCGCATCCGAAGCCTGGAAGATGTCCCAGGCAGTATCAGGGCCGGACCAATCGACGCTGCTGACGGCGATCACGCCGGCGTCGCGGGCATCGCGGTATAGGATGAGCAGTTGGGTCAGTGCATCGAGGCTGAGCGCAGGCTGCCCTTCGGCGTCGATGATCGTCCCGCCGAGTTGAGTGTAATCGGCCAGAACCGCATCGCTGACGTGCGGCCCGTCGGAGAAGGCGAACGGAAAAGAGAGCGTTTCGGAAATGATGCCGGTCCAATCGGCGGGCGGCGCGTCGAGGCGCTCCGGGCGATACGCCAGATGCACGAAGTCGACGACCAACGGCAGACCCATGCGCTTGCCATCGATCTGGGTGGCGGTGCGCGCAAAAGAGAATGCCACGGCTTCGCCGTCGGTGCTGAGCAGGTCGTCGAGCGGCTGGATCAGCCCTTCGCGCGCGGCGATGGCTAAATCGGCATCGGACAGCAGGATCGCGTCGGGCAGCGCATCGGGCGCGACCGGGCTGGCCGCGCGGAGCAAATCGAGCAAGCCGCCAGGGCCGGTGTCTTTTTTCGTCGAGACCCGGAGGCGTGCATCGGGATGGCGCGCGTCGAACTCCGACAATAACCCGGCCAGGACGCGCGCGCCGTCGCCGCTTCCGTCCGGTGAGAGCGATTCGGGCATCCAGACACGCAGCGTGAGCACCACCTCGGTCGGCGTCGGCTCGAGGGTGGGCGTGGGTGTGACGCCGGGCGGGATGGTCACGAGCGGCGTGGGTGAAACGGGCGGGCGGCTACACGCGGCCATCACCACGGCGGCGAGGCCGAGCAGCAGCCGGCTTGCGGTGGCGCAGTTGAGCATCGTGCAGGAGGTTCGAAACAAAGCGCGACCGGGTTATTCACCCGGTCAAGTCTGCGCGGATTATAGCACAGCCTTCGCAACGGATGGACAACGAATAACCGGATGCGTGCCGCTCCAGTACTTAGAGGTCGGCCATTTACCTTCATCCTTCCTCGTTCATCCTTCATCCTTCCCATTTGACACCGCCTCTTAACTGCACTACCATTTCCGCCGTATGCAAATGGACTTGTTCGGCGCGCCCGAAACGCTTACGGTGTCCGACCTCACGCGCTACATCCACGAGATGTTCGAGGTCGATTACCGCTTGCAGGATGTCTGGGTGCAAGGCGAGGTGAGCAACGTCAGCCGGCCGGCCAGCGGACACGTGTATTTCTCGCTGAAGGATGCGGGCGCGCAGATTCGCTGCGTGATGTGGCGCACGACCGTCCAGCAGCAGGAAATGGCGCTGAAGGAAGGCGATGCGATCATCGCGCATGGCCGGGTCAGCGTGTACGAGGCGCAGGGCAATTACCAGCTGTACGTCGACGCGATCCGGTCGGCGGGCGGCGTGGGCGAACTGTACTTGCAGTTCGAGCGGCTTAAGGCGAAACTCCAGGCCGAAGGACTGTTCGACGCCGGGCGCAAGCGACCGATGCCCGAATGGCCCAGGCGCATCGGCCTTGTCACCTCGCCGACCGGCGCAGCGCTGCGCGACATTCTGAACGTGCTCTCCAGGCGCTGGCCGCTGCTGGAGGTGCTCCTGTCCCCGACGCAGGTGCAGGGCGAAGACGCACCGCCGCAGATCGTCGCCGCGCTCGAGCGGTTGTACGCCATCACGGATTTAGACGCGATCCTCGTCGCGCGCGGCGGCGGCTCGATCGAGGACCTGTGGGCGTTCAACGACGAGCGCGTGGCGCGGGCGATTGCGGCTGCGCCGGTTGCGGTGATCTCAGGCATCGGCCACGAGACCGATTTCACCATCGCCGATTTCGTCGCCGACGTGCGCGCGCCGACTCCTTCGGCGGCGGCCGAGTTGATCTCGCCGAACCGCGACGAGTTTCTCCAGGTGCTCGACGATTACTCGGCGCGATTGACGGCCAGCATGGATGCCCGCCTGCGCGACGCGCGATCGGCGCTGGAGGCGACCCTTCGCGCGCTGAGGCATGTTTCGCCGCAGGCGCAATTGGCGAGCCTGCGCGATCGCCTCGATAGCCTGGCCGGGTCGCTGGCCGGGGTGTTGAGTCATCGGCTGGCCTTGTGGCACGAGCGGATCGACGGTGCGACGGCGCGGCTCAATGCGCTGAGTCCGTTGGCCGTGTTGGAGCGAGGCTACGCCGTGGTGCGGCATCAGAAGACGGGCAAAATCGTGCGAAGTGTGAAGCAGGTGAAGACAGGGGACAAGATGCAGGTGCGAGTGAGCGATGGGGAGATGGGAGTCAGAGTGGAGGGTTAGGGTTTGCTGGGTGGATGGGTGGATAGTTGGATGGATGGGTAGTTGGATAGTTGGGTGGTTGGCTGGTTGGGTGGTTGGCTAGTTGGATGAGGTGTTGCCATGAGTATTCAACTCACCAGTTCTGCTTTCACAGACGGCTCGCCGATTCCGGCCAGGCACACCTGTGATGGGCCAGACGTTTCGCCGATGCTGAAGTGGAGCGGTGCGCCTTCCGGCACGAAGAGTTTCGCGCTGATCTGCGACGACCCGGATGCGCCGGCCGGCACGTGGGTGCATTGGGTGCTGTACAACCTTCCCGCAACGGCTGCGGAACTTCCCGAAGATGTCCCGGAAACCGAGACGCTTTCCGGCGGCGCGAAACAAGGCCTGAACGATTTCAACCGCATCGGCTACGGAGGCCCGTGCCCGCCGCGCGGCAATCCGCATCGCTACTTCTTCAAGCTGTACGCGCTGGATACCGAGCTGAAGCTCAGGGCGCGCGCGACGAAGAAGGACGTGGTCAACGCGATGCAGAATCACATTCTGGCGGAAGGCCAGCTGATGGGCACGTATAAGAGGCTGTAGTAAACTAACCACCAAGCCACCAGGGCACGAAAAAACTTGAGTGGATTCTTGGTGTCTTCGTGTCTTGGTGGTTAATTCGGCGGCAGCAATGAGGATGTCGATATGCCGAAGAAAACCACGTTGACTAAAATCGACGACATGACTTTCGAGCAGGCGTTCAAGGAACTCGAAGAGACCGTGGCTAAACTGGAGGGCGGCGATCTGCCCCTGGAAGCCTCGCTGGCGTTGTTCGAGCGCGGACAGCAGTTGAGCGCGCAGTGCAGCCGCTTGCTCGAACAGGCCGAGTTGAAGGTGACGCAGCTGGCACAGAGTTAGTTGGATGGTGGGATGGTTGGATGGTGGGATGGTTTGCTGGTGGGATGGTTTGCTGGTGGGATAGTTTGCTGGTTGGATAGCTGGATGGTTGGTGAGTGGGATGGAACTTCACCTGCGCCGAATTCCGTTCTTCACTGATCTGCCCGACGACGCGCTCGACGCGATCCGGCGTCGCCTGCGCATTGAGCGCCATCCGCGCGGCGTGGTCCTCTTCAAAGAGGGCGATTGGGGCGACACGATGTATCTCGTTCAGTCGGGCCAGTTGAAGGTGTACTCCAACGTCACAGGCGACGAGCGCATCTTCGCTTACGTCGGGCCGGGCGGGTTCGTCGGCGAACTGGCGTTACTGCTGGAGCAGCCTCGTTCGGCGACGGTGTCGATTAACATCGACGCAGAGGTGGCGCTGCTCAACAAGGCCGACCTCGACGACCTGCTGCGCGAGCACCCGGCGATTGCGATCCACTTGGGCCGCGAGCTTGGCCGGCGATTGGTGGAAACGTCGCACCGTCCGACACGCCGCGAAGAGATCAACCTGATCGCCGTCGAAGGCCCGGCGCAGGCACTGGCGGCCAGCCTGCTGGTGCAGGCGGGCGGACGCATCGGCCTGTTCAACCTCGCTTCGCCGATCCCACCGGAGCGCGGGCAAGGCGTGACGATCATCGATCCGCCGCCCGATCTGACAGTCGATGGACTGTCACAGATTCTGGGCGAACTCGTCGGGTTCTACGAGCGCCTGGTCGTCGCCCTGCCCTACGGCGGCGGCGCGTTCCACGAGAAGATCGTCGAGCTGGCCGACGGCGTGGCGGTGATCGGATCGGGTAAAGCGCCGGTCTGGGCGCAGGGCGCGCGCCGCTACTGGTCGTTGATCAACGAACAACACGAGATCGACCGGCTGGCGCGGCAGATCGGACGACGCACGGTCGGGCTGGCGATGTCGAGCGGCGGCGCGAAGGGCATTGCACACGTCGGCGTACTGAAGGCCCTGTGCGGTGCGGACGTGCCTATCGACCTGGTAGCCGGATCGAGCGCAGGCTCGCTCTTCGGTGCATTGTTCTGCGCGGGCCAATCGATCGAGGAGATCATCGACTTCGCCAAAGAGCTGAAGCGGATCATCCGCTTGAGAGGCGGCCTGTGGGATTTCATGCTGCCGCCGACGTCCGGCTTGATCCACGGTCGCAAAACGGCGAACTTCATCGACAAAGCGCTGGGCGGCAAGACCTTCGACGATCTCCGCATCCCCTTGTACGTCGTCGCGGCGGACATCACAGTCGGCGAGCAGGTAGTGTTCAACTGGGGCTCGGTGGCGGAGGCCGTGCGTGCGTCGATCGGCATTCCCGGCATCTTCGCGCCGTGGCCGTGGAACGGGCGCTACCTCGTCGATGGCGGCGTGGTCAACCCGGTGCCGATCAGCGTACTGCAGGAGCGCGGCGCGGATCGCATCATCACGTCGAGCGTCGTCCGCACGCCGGAAGAGCGCGGCGTCGCACCGCCCGATGCCAAGCGCCCCAACTTCATCGAACTGATGACCTCGATGATGGGTGCGATGGAGGGCGAGATTCTGAAGATGCGCCTGCCCGAAGTCGATGTGTTTATCCATCCGCACGTCGAGAACTACGGCGCGCTCGATTACGACAAAGCGGACGAGTTGATCGAGATTGGGGAGTTCGCCGCGCGCGAGAAACTGCCGGAGATCATGGAGATGCTGAAACCGAAGCCGGAAAGGTGAGCAGTGGCAGTGAACAGTGAACAGTGAGCAGTGAACAGTAGACAGTGAGTAGTGTTGGAGTGTTTACGTTTTACGCTTCACGTTTTACGCTTTACGTCTTACGCTTCACGTTTTACGCCTGATGCCGATCCGCCCGCCGACCCATTGAAGCGCTCCCTGCAATTCCGCCACTCGCAACAGCAGAGCCGCCGCCCCAAACACAAGTCCCCCCGTTACGATCCCACCCACGCCGCGCATGACCGCACCGGCATTCTGCGTCACGTTCAGGAAGCCCCACACACCCACGGCCATCACGAGTGAGGCAGCGCCTGTCTTGAGCGCTGCGATCGCAACGCGCCGATCGTCCAAGCCGCCGAGGCGCGATCGAAGGGTGATCACCAGCAAGATCATCTCCGTGATCGCCGCGACCGTGTTCGCCAGCGCCAGCCCGGCGATGTGCATCGGCCCGATCAGGCTCAGGCTGAGGATCAGGTTCAGGATCAGGGACACCACACCTAGTTGCACCGGCGTGCGCGTGTCGTGCAGTGCGTAGAAAGCGCGCGTCAGAATCTCGATGCCCGAGTGGCCGATCAGGCCGAGCGCGTAGAACGCCAGCGCCGTGCCGACCAGCCCGGTCGAGGTATCTTGAAACTCGCCACGCTCGAACAGAAGTTGAACCAGCGGCATGCTGAGGACGAGCAACCCCACGGCGGCGGGGATAGCGATGAACAAGATCGCGCGCAGGGTGGCCGATAACGCCGAGCGGAGCTGCTCGATCTGCCCACGCGCAAACTGATCGGCGAAGGTGGGGAATGCCGCCGTCGCCACCGACTGGGCCACGATCCCTTGCGGCAGCAGCATCACGCGCCAGGCATAGTTCAGCGCCGACACGGTCCCTGTCCCTAGCCGCGACCCCAGGCTCGTTTCGACGACAAAGTTGATCTGCACGACCGCCAGCCCCAGGATGCGCGGGGCCATCAAGCGCAGCACTTGCCGCACTGCGGGATTGTGCAGCGACAGGCGAGGCGTGTATCGCGCGCCAAGTCGAATCAGGCCCGGCACCTGCACCAGCAGATGCAGCACCGATCCAATCACCGCGCCGAGCGCCAAGCCGAAAATGTCCGTCACCAGGATCGCGCCGGCGATGATCGACAGGTTATACATCGACGGCGCAAGTCCGGGCAGCCAGAACTGCTGCCTGGCGTTCAGGATACCCATCACCACACCGCTTACACCGAAGATCACCGGCGAGATGAGCAGCAGACGCATCAGTGGGACAGTGATCGCCACCTTGTCCGGGCTGAATCCCGGCGCGAGCAGGTAGGTGACGATCGGTTCGGCGAAGAGCGCGGCCAGCAGCGCCGACACAGACAGCACCACGAACACAAGATTGATGATGCTGCTTGCCAGTTGCCACGCGCCGTCTTCGTCGCTGCGGGCAAGATAGCCGGAAAAGGTCGGGATGAACGCGGAGGCCAGCGCGCCGCCGGCCATCAACGTGAAGATGATGTCGGGGATGCGGAAGGCTGTGACGTAAGCATCGTACTCGCCTGAGGTGCCGAAGTGGGCGCTGATCACGACATCGCGCGCCAGGCCCAGCACGCGGCTGACGATGAAAGTCGCCATCACGATGCCGGCGGCGCGCGTAATCTGGCGTGTCGAGGGGGTCACGGCGGGGATTATACCATTGGCATCCAGGTGATCGGCACTGCGGAAGTGCCGGTCACCTGGGTATAAAACGCCAAAAGAGTCAAAGGTCGCTGTCCTTTGACTCTCGGCTAAAGGAGGAGAAGAAGAGGTTTTCCGCCCGCTACTCTTCGATGGTCACTATACACTGTCAAGCGCCATCGGGCATGTCGGCTGCCCTACGCTTCCCCTACGCCGCTATTAACCTTTCTTTACGAATTGATTCCAAATCCATACGATTTTTGAGATTGTTGAGCCCGGCACGAGCGCGAGGCCCGACCATTGGTCAGGGGGATCACCGGTCGTTTGACCGGGAGATGTGGACGCCGGGGGATTTTTCTTGACTTTCCGGCCGAAGCGTAGTAAAGTCACGGCATCTTACAGAAAGGAGGCGCGCCCGCATGGTCTACAACTTGCTCTCTGCTGTGCCTAGTGGCGGCATGGTTTCACCTTGTCGGGGTGCGCCTGACGACCGGTAAGGTCAGGCTTCTTGGCTTCTTGCGGCCACGGGTGCACTCAACTCCCGTGGCCGTTTCGTTTATTACGGTCACAAGACCGTATCAGATTTCATGGATCGGTGCACCACCGCGCCGATGCCAATGAAGGGATTAAACTGATGAGTGACACACCCGCGATCAACACCGAGAGCCTGGGG
>DATBWU010000066.1:0-2249 GCA_036514635.1 Anaerolineae bacterium
CTTATACGGTGTATCGATTCGCAACCGTGAGAGCCTATCTGACAGGCGACCAAATCAACCACCAAGACACTAAGAGCCTGTCTGAAAAGGCCGTTACGGTAACCACCAAGTCACCAAGACACCAAGCCTCTCCAAGTTTTCTTGGTGTTTCTTTGTGGCTTGGAGTCTTGGTGGTGAGTTTTAAGACAGTCTCTAAGACACCAAGAGTTATTCCCACTTTTCTGGGTGCCCTGGTGAATCGCCTAGCGCGCCCCCGACGCGAAGCGTCGGACAGGGCGTGGCGGTTAGCTTTAAGGCAGTTAAGCCGGGGCCGCTGGCTGCGATGGAGCATTGTCGGATTTGGCGTTGCTTTCGGCGTTGGCCTGGCGGCGATTCAACTGCTGCCCGCTGCCGAACTCACGCGCGAGTCGCAGCGCGTTGGAGGATTGGACTACACCTTCGCCATGACGCACTCGTACTGGCCGTGGCGGTTGCTCACGCTGCTCACGCCCGACCTGTTCGGCAACCCGGCCTACGGCAACTTCTGGGGCTACGACAACTACTGGGAAAATGCGGCGTATATCGGCGTGCTGCCGCTGGGGTTGGTGCTTGTCGCTATTCGGCAGTGGTGGCGCTGGGGAAGGATGAAGGATGAGGGCGGAGGGATGAAGGATGAAGCGCGTAGCGTGCAACACGTTGAACACTATGGCCCTCGGAGTGAAGCGGAGAGGGGTTTCACGCCGTTCTTCCTTGTCGTGGCGCTCGTGTCGGTCATCCTCGCTTTCGGCTGGTTCACTCAGATTTACCCCTTCCTCTTCCGCACGATTCCCGGCTTCTCGCTGTTTCAAGGCCCGGCGCGCTGGCTGAGCGCGTTCACGATCGCGCTGTGCGTGCTGGCGGCGATCGGCGCGGAGTCGATGTTGCACGGGCGAGGTGAGCTGCGCCGTAGCGTGAAGTGGATCGTGGTAGGCTCCGCCCTGATCGTTGCCGGCGTGGTATCACGCGCCACGCTGGCCGGGCTTGCGGCGACTCTTTCACAAAAGGGCATGTTTCCTCACGAGACATTTCCTGATGCCACACTTCGACTGGGTATGTTGGTCGCGATCGGCGGGCTGTTGCTCGGCCTGAGACCATCGAGTGACGATCGGCGTTTCCGGTGGTGGGCCTCGGCTTTCGCAGCCGTCGTCGCAATCGATTTGCTGACGGCGCACGCCGCGCTCAACCCGGCAATCGATCCGGCGGTGTATCGCTTGCCGACGCAGTCGGCCCACGCGGCGCAAGCCGAAGGCGATGGCCGCATGTTCATGTTCGACGCAGACGATGATTCGGTGCGGAAGCAGTTCGGCATTCGCCTGCCGTTCAGCGACTTCGGGCCTGCCGATGTGGATCGCTGGATGCAGTTTCGTGAGACATTGATCGCCAACACGTCGATGATCGACGGCTATCCGTCCGCGAGTAACTTCGACCCACTGTTGATCGGGCATTACCTCGAGCTGCGCGATGCAGTGAACGACCTACCGATGGATGCCGCGCTGCGATTGCTTAGACTGATGCACGTTGGGTATGTCTCCAGCCCGCGCAGTCTGCCTCTACCCATCGTCGCGCGCACGCCCGCCGCCACACTCTATCGCATCGAAAATACCCCGCCACGCGCGTGGATCGTCCCTTCGGCGCGCATCGAAGAAAACGCGCTGGCTATCCTGCTCGATCCCGCCTTCGATCCGTTGAGCGAAGTGGTAATCAGCCCATCCGGGCCGGGCGTCGTTTCAATACCGAACGCCTCACGCCTCACGCTTCACGACTTACGTTTTACGATCTCTTCCTTGCACGATACTCCCAACACCGTTACAATACGCGCCGCCTCCCAGGCAGATGGCTACTTGATCCTCGCCGATACGTGGTATCCCGGCTGGCGCGCGAGGGTTGATGGTCAGCCGGTGGCGGTTCTGCGCGCGAACGTCGCCTTTCGGGCGGTGGCCTTTCCGGCCGGCGAGCACACAATCGAGTTTCGTTACGAACCGGATTCGGTTCGGTTGGGTGCGTGGATATCCGGTGTCAGCGCGGTTGTCCTCGCTGCCGGGCTGGTCTTCACGGCGAGGCCGCGCCGATGAACGCCGCGCGCCCCTGGCAGATGGTCGGACTGATCGGCCTGCTGTACATCGGCGTGACGCTGATGCGCTTCGGCGGCGATCCCCGCGCCTTCGCGATGATATGCCCCGACCCTGAGCGTCTGACCGGCGGCCGGTGCGGTTACGACGGCCAGTTCGTCT
>DATBWU010000067.1:0-2465 GCA_036514635.1 Anaerolineae bacterium
CAAATCTCGAACGATTCGCCTGCCGATCCAGTTCGCGCAACGCGCCAGCGATTTGTTCCGCACGCGTGAACGCCTGGAGCAGGACCTGGGGCGACCACCGACGCCGGATGAATTGTCGGTGGCGCTGAAGTGGCCCGTGTCGAAAGTGCGTCACATGCTGACCGTGAGCCAGCCGCCGCTCGATCTGGATGCCAAACACGGTGCGGAGAACTCGGATGATGAGCTGGTCGATTTCATCCCCGATGAGAGCCTGCCTCAGCCCGAGAGCCAGACGGCGGATAACATCCTTCACGATCAGATCGCCAACCTGTTGGACAATCTGCCGGCGAATGAGGCGCGCGTGCTGCGCTTGCGCTTTGGCCTGGCCGATGGGCATGCGTATAGCCTGAGCGAGATCGGTCGCCGGATGGGGCTGAGCCGGGAGCGCGTGCGCCAGATCAACAATTCGGCACTGGATGCTTTACGCAAGTCGGCGACCGGGAGCAACCTGAGGGAATACCTGTTCAACTAATCGATCGCGCGAACGAAGAAGCGGGCCATGTGGATTAGCGGCCCGCTTCTTTTTGTCACAGCGACCAGAAGATGCCGATCGCCACGATCGCGGTGACGAAGCACAGCAGTGTAAGCGGCAGCCCGACTCGAACGTAGTCTCGCGGGGTATACCCGGCGGGGCCCATAATCAGCAAATTGATCGGGTGGGCAATCGGCGTGAGGAATGCCGTGGAGCAGGCGAGTGCGGCAGCCATCGCAAAGGCGTGGGGGTTCGCGCCGATTTGCGCCGCCGCGCTGATCGCGACAGGCGCGGCGATGACCGCGCCGGCCTGCCCGGACACAAACTGTGTCAGCATTGTGGCGAAGAGATACACGCCGGCCAGCAGGGCCAGCGGCCCCCAGCCGCCCAGGCCCTGAATGAGGACCTGGCCGATGTACGCTGCCGCTCCGGTTTTCTGCAGCGCTGTGCCCAGCGGCAGGATGCCGGCGATCAGGAAAACGGCTCGCCATTCGATGGCCTGGTACGCTTCGTCGATGGTCACGCAGCCGGTCAGGATCATCAGCACTGCGCCGGTGAAGGTCGCTTCGGCGATAGGCAGCCATCCTATAGCAGTGGCGGCGAGTGCGGCCAGCATAATCAGCGCGGCCAGAAGGCCCTTTTGCGGTCGCTGTGATTCTACGGCCTCCGGCTGCAACACGATGAAGTCCGGCTCGGCTTGCAGGAGTTGAATTTTAGCGTTCGGCCCGTGCATCAGCAGGGCATCGCCGAATTGCAGCGGCATGTCGCCCACGTCGGTGCGATAAGGCCGGCCGCCGCGCCACAATGCAATCACGGTCAACCCGATCTTTTCGCGGAAGTGAATCTGCTTCAGCGTCTGTCCGACGACACGCGAACGCGGCGCGATGAGCACTTCGACCAGGCCGACCTTGTCGGAGACGAAATCCGAATCCCACGCCGCGTCCAGCCCCACGGTCGCGCCGAGGCGGGCCAGCTGCAGGACACGCTCATTCCGCCCGACGACCATCAACACATCATTCGCCTTCAACCGATCGTCGGGCTTGGGGGCCAGTCGAATGTGGCCGTTGCGCTCGACCGCCAGGATACTCAATCCTAGAGCCTCGCCGATACGGCTCTCGGCGATCGACTTGCCGACCAGCGGCGAGGAAGGCTCGACTCGAGCCTCGCACAAGCGCTCGCGCAGGTTGTAGAGATCGGACAAGGCTGAGTGTAGATGCTCGGCCCACAAGTATCGATCGGACGGTGATCGATTGGGCAGAAGTCGCCGGCCTATCGTCGCCATGAAGATGATGCCGGTCAGTGCCGTGATCCCGCCTGCGGGCAGGAAGTCGAGCAAGCGGAAAGGGGCATAACCTGCGTCGCGCAGGCCCGCGCTGACCAGGATGTTCGCCGTGGTGAGCAGTGTAGCCATGCCTCCCAGCAGTGTGCCAAAACTGAGCGGCATCAGCAGCTTCGACGGGCGAATATTAGCCGTTCGTGAGAGGCCGATGACGGCGGGCAGCAGGACGGCTCCGGCGGCGATGGTGTTCATGAACCAGGACAAGATCGCGCCGGCCAGCATGACCACGATCGTCAGCCGCACGGGATGTGTTCCACTTAACTGGAGCAGCCGATTCCCCATCCAGTGCGTGACGCCTGTTCGATACAGGCCGTTGGTCAGGATGAAGATCGCCATGATGGTGATCACGGCGGTTCGGCTGAATCCGGAGAAAACGTCGGGCGCGGGGACAACACCCGTGAGGCCCAGCGCGATCAGCACGGTGAGTGCGATCAGGTCGGCGCGGATGCGACCGGAGAGGAGCAGTGCGATGGCCGCAGCCAGGATGCCTAGCGTGAGGAGTGCGCTCGTCGTCACGCCGCGATGATACGCTCGAATGCCCGGCATCGCAAGCGGCCGGGCGGCTCGTGTGCACTCAAAGGTTGTCAGCAAATCTAACGCTCGCCAACCGCGTCC
>DATBWU010000068.1:0-3472 GCA_036514635.1 Anaerolineae bacterium
TCATCGGGCGCAGCGGGGTAGCGCGGCGAATTCATCGCCGCGCAGGCACGCAGCGCGCAAGTTTCTTTCTTCGAGCCTATCGCCACCCGGCGCTGTGGGATTCTCAGGGTGACATGCGGACTTATTCTTTGACGGCTCCTACACACACAAGGCCAACGTCATTGCCAGGGCGCGCAGCGCCCGAAGCAACACATGCGGTGCAGTGCTCCCGTCGCGCCCTGAACGCGCCGGGATGGCTTCACCGCCCGCCTAGCGCGCCCCCGACGCTCCGGCGCCGGACAGGGCGTGGCGGCTCGCAAGGACTCTGCGTAAGGTGAGCTGATCAGTGCGCGGCGACCGATCTCTTTCTTGATCTTCACACCGCCTTAGGCTACAATGCGGTTCGACCGGGCGCTCTGAATCATCTTGTTTCGGGAGGACATGCCATGATGCAAGTGCGCTGCCAGCGCTGCGGCTGGGTCTTCACGCTGAATCGCGATGCGATCGGGCTGGCCGTAGCCGAAGCGGAAGCTGCTCATGCGGAGTATTATCAGGAACCCTGCCCGAAGTGCCGCAATGTGGTCAAGATTCAAGTGAAAGAACTGCGCCGACGCTTACCGCCGGATTACGTCCTGCCGCCCCTACCGCCCAAACCTGAACCCGTTCACGTCAAGAAGGATGAGAGGACGCCGCAAGCCCTTCCGCCCACGCCGCCGCCACCCGCCCCGACCCCTGTGGCAGAGGCAAAACCGGAGCCGCCTCAGGCGGCGCCTGCGCTCAAGCCGAAGGCTGCGCCCAAGCCCAAAGCCGCGCCCGGGCCTAAAGCCGCGACTAAGCCGAAGGCCGCGTCCAAGGCCAAAGCCGCAACCCGGTCGAAGGCCCCGGCGACATCCAAGGCGGCTCCTAAGCGTACCACCCAGAAATGACGCGCAACACATCGGTCAGTGAGGTGTTTGCTATTTGCAGGCATCGCACGACCGGGTAGAATACGCACAGCCGCGCGAATCATAACAGGAGGAAAACGCACATGTACGAGATCCGCTGCCCGAACTGCGCCTGGACTTTTCAAATGAATGACGAGGCCATTGCACAGGCCGTCACGGAGGCCGATCGCATCCAGGCTACCCACCACGTTGAACACTGCCCGAACTGCCAGTGGGTGATCCGGATCCCGGTCGAGACACTCCGCGCCCAGGTGGCCGCGCCGGCGGCCAGCGCCACGCCGCCCGCTCCGCCGATGCTGCCGGTTCCCGAAACGGCAGCAGCGGTCAAGAAGGCCGCCCGCAAGAGGCCAGCGGCTAAGAAGGCCGCCGCCAAGAAAGCCGTCGCCAAGAAAGCGGCTAAGAAAGCCGTCGCCAAGAAAGCGGCCAAGAAACCGGTGGCCAAAAAGAAACCTGCTGCCAAGAAATCCGCAGCCAAGAAACCGGCCGCCAGGCGCTCGGCCAGGAAGTAATCTGCGTGTGATCCTGACCGCGCTCGCTCTGTTTCGGGGTGCAGTTCCCACGTTGCAACAACGCTGACCGCCAACCCATCACCACTGAGACACAGAGGGTTGAGAATCGATCCTCCAAGCCCTCTGTGTCTCTGTGGCCGTGCATTTGTTTGCCCAACCGCAGGCTATGAATTCGGGCTACAAGCCGCTTATCCTCATCGTGGACGACAACGCCACCATCCGCAACCTGGTGGCAACGATTCTGGGTGAGCAGGACATGGAAATCGTCGCCCTGGCCGATGGCGACGAGGCGCTGGCCTTCGTCGAAACGCGCCGCCCGGACTTGATGCTGCTCGACTTATCCATGCCGCGTGTCGACGGGCTGGAGGTCTTGAAGCGCATCCGCGCCCACCCCGCGTTGCACGATCTCCTCATCCTCATGCTGACGGCCGTCGCCAGTACGCCGCGCTACCAGGAAATCTATGCCCATAAGCCCGACGGCTTCATCGAGAAACCGTTCCGAATCAACGACCTGATCCAGCAGGTCAAGCAGACGTTGGCGCGCAGAAGAGAAACCGGGCCTCTTTAGAGACCCGGTTTCTATAAGCATTACCATTTGAAGAACTATCACGACCGCGAAGATTTTGGACACGGATGAACACTGATTCTGATCTGTGTTTGTCCGTGTTCACGGGAGCACTGCACCGCATGTGTCCGTGTCCCATAATTTGGCTGCGGCGGGAGCCGCGCTATGTGTTGTCTTCGACAAACTGCTCGATCGCCTGCGCCAGATCATCGGGGCGATGCAGCGGGATGTCATGCAGCGTGTCTTTCAGCCAGATCGTCCGGCTGCGGGCCAGGCCCTGCTCGGCTAAGTCTACCTGCTGACGTTTGGCTGCGATGAACGCCAGCGCGCGCTCATCGTGTGGTTCGGGCTGGATGGCCGGGATCATCAGCACCGGGCAGCGCACCGCTGTATAAAGCTCCGAGGGCCGATGCTCCCAGAGCGCTCGCACGACTTTCATGTGATTGACCTTGCGCATGTGCGGGCGAATCGTCTGATCGGGCGACACTTCAAAGTTGTGGATCAGGATTGACTCGGCGGCCTCGCTCCACACCGGGCCGAGCCAGGCGCGGAGCTTCGACTTGAACTCGATCAGGGACATGCCGGCCAGGTCGGGCGGCTCCAGCAGCTTCTCCGTCGTCGGCCAGTCCGCCCGCGAGCCGATCTCCAGAAACCCGCCATCGACGAACACTAACCCTGCGACGCGATCGGGGTGATGCACCGCGTACTGTAACGCGACATTGCCGCCCCAGGAGTGGCCGATCAGCACTGGTCGATCGATCGCGCAGGCCTCCACAACCGATTCCAGATCGCGGGTCACCGATGCGAAATCGTAGTCATCATCCGGCTTGTCGGTCAGGCCATGCCCGCGCTGATCGAGCGCGATCACGCGCCAGCGCCGCGCCAGTTGAGGCGCGACCAGGTCCCAGATATGCGCCTGCGACGCCAGCCCGTGCAGCAGCACGATCCAGCCTGCCGACGCCGGCCCGCCCCAATCGATGGCATGGAAGCGCAAGCCATTCGCGGCGATGAAACGATCGTGGGGTTCGGCGATCACGGCTGCGCCTGGCAGCCTTCCAGTCGCGAGCAGAATGCCTGGCACATTTCCTGCGTCGTCGCGACGTAGGCAATGTCGTACTCGGTGTCGTCCTTCTTCAGCGTGTAGCGATTCGCACAGATCGAGAGCGCCGCCTGCGCCGAAAACTGCTGATCGCCGCCGCTCAGGCAGCGGATGAAGTTACCCGGATCGGTCAGCGCGGCGCGATCGATGATCGCCACCAGGCCGGTCGAGAGCGGCGAGGTCTTGTCGACGTATACGCGCACAGCCACCGCGCCGATTTGCTGATAGCAGTCCACCACTTTTTCGGCGAGCGCGATGCCGCCCGCCAGGATCGGGTTGCCGGCCAGCAAGGCCTTCCCCTCGCCTAGCGTCGAAATGTAATCCGTGATCGTCGTGCCCTCAATGCGATCCGTGTTCGGCACATCCGGCAAAAGCG
>DATBWU010000069.1:0-16764 GCA_036514635.1 Anaerolineae bacterium
AAAAAGCGAAGCCTGCTGAAGCAGGCTGTTTGCCGCTTCAGCCGGATTGATCCGGCTTTTCTTGATTAGCCCGACGATTTTGCGAAGCACCCCGTAGCGCAGCGGAGTGGGCATCGTCGGGCGATAGGCGTGAGGCAATTGCCGAACGCTCTCAACAGATCTATCGCGGCTCAGGCCCGCCACTGGAATGACAGATATGCCCGCTTTGTCCCGCCCTGCTCTTCGACTTGCATTCACGGCGCTCCTCTCAGCGGCAGCCTTGATACTGGCTCTGCCACTCGCCGAGGCCAGCTCGCCGGTTCACGCCACCGTACTCCGGCCGCCCGCGCCATCATTCTTCAACGTCCAACCTCCAACGTCCAACCTCCAGCCGCCCACTTCCACCCTGACCGCCAGCGTCACCGCGCTCGGCGATCCGGTTACGGCAGGCAAGATCGATCCGGCGCTGCGCAAGCGTCTGCTGAACACCGGCCCGGACGAGCGAATACCCATTGTCGTCGAAATGCGCGAGCAACCCAGCCTCGACGTGGCGATGGCACAGACCAGCAGCGCCGCTCGTGCCGAGGCCGTTGTGAGCGCATTGCAGGCCACGGCGGCGCGATCGCAGATAGGCGTGCGCGCTTTCCTGGCCGCGAAAACGCTTGCCGGTCGCGCGAGCGACGTGCGCTCGTTCTGGGTCTTCAATGGCTTCGCCGCGCATCTGGCCGCCGGGGACATCGCCGCGCTCGCCGCACGTGACGACGTGGCCCTGATCCGCGAAGACCACTACCGCCGCTGGATCAACCAACCATCCAACCATCCAACTATCCAACCATCCATCCATCCATCCATCCAACCATCCAACTATCAAACTGTCTCGCCAGCCAACTCGTCTGTGGAATGGGGCATCGCCAGAATCCGCGCCGACGAAGTGTGGGCTGCGCTCAACGTCACCGGCACAGGCGTCGTCGTCGCCAACCTGGACACCGGCGTCGATTGGCAGCATCCCGCGCTGCAAGTCGCGTATCGCGGCTACAACAAGGGACTGATCAATCATGTGGGCAACTGGTTCGATGCGACGGATGCCGGCGCGACGTATCCAATCGATCCGCACGGGCACGGCACGCACACGATAGGCACGATCGTCGGGGCCGATGGCATCGGCGTCGCCCCCGGCGCGCGGTGGATTGCGATCCGCGTCCTCAACGCCGACGGCTATGGCTTCGATTCGTGGATTCACGCCGGCTTTCAGTGGGCGCTCGCCCCCAACGGCGATCCGTCGCTCGCGCCGAATGTGCTGAACAACTCGTGGGGCAGCCCGTTCTCCGGCGACACGACCTTTCAAAACGATCTGCGCGCACTGCGCGCGGTGGGTATCTTGGCCGTGTTTAGCAGTGGCAACGACGGCCCCGACCCAGGTACAGTCGGTGCGCCCGCCTCGCTACCGGAGGCGCTCGCTGTCGGCGCGATCGATGACGAAGACGCGGTTGCCTCGTTCTCCAGCCGTGGGCCATCGCCCTGGGGCGAAGTGCGGCCGCACATCGTCGCACCCGGCGTCAGCGTGCGCTCGTCGATTCCGGGAGGCAGGTACACCACCGCTAGCGGCACGTCGATGGCCGCGCCGCACGTCGCAGGCACGATCGCGTTGATGCTGTCGGCCAACCCCTCGCTGATGATCACCGACACGGTCTTCGTGCTCACCCGCACGGCCGTCCCGCTCAGCACGACGATCCCCAACAACGACTCCGGCTATGGCCGCATCGATGCGTACGCGGCGGTTCAATCGGTGGCGAACCTCGGAACGCTCAGCGGAACCGTCACGCGAGCCGACACGGCGGCGCCGATCGCGGGCGCGACCGTCTCGGCGGTTTCGGACATTGGCACGTTTGGTGCGGCGACCACCGACGCGACTGGGCATTACGTGCGCAGCCTCGCCGCGTCGGTGTATACCGCGACCGTCTCGGCGTTTGGCTACGTGACCCAGACGCGGATGGGCGTGTTCATCATCACCGGCACGACTACATCGCTCGACAGTGCACTCGTGCCGTTACCTACCGGCAGCGTGCGCGGATCGCTGACCGATGCCGGATCGGGCCAGCCCATCAGCGGGACGATCGTCGTGGTGAACACGCCGGTCACCGGTTCGGCATCGAACACGTACGCTATTGCCTTGCCCGGTGGCATGTTCGAGCTGCGCGCGATCGCGCCGGGGCATCGCGCGCTCACGGCGTCGGTGACGATCACGCCCGGCCAGATCGTCACGCGCAACTTCGCACTGCCGGTTGCGCCGTCGATCCTATTGGTGGATTCTGGGCCGTGGTACAGCGGCAGCCAGATCGATTACTATCGCGCCACGCTCGACCGGTTGGGCTATCTCTACTCGGAGCGCCGTGTGCGGAACACGCTGACCGACGCGCCGGTTTCGGCCACGCTCGCGCCGTATGACATCGTCATCTGGTCTGCGCCGCTGGATTCGCCCGGCCTCATCGGCGCAGGCGATCCGATCAGCCGGTATCTCTCGTCGGGCGGATCGCTTTTCCTCAGCGGCCAGGACGTAGGTTACTGGGACGGCGGCTTCGGCTCCGGCGACTCGGCCTATTACTTTGACCGGTTGAAGGCGCGGGTGCTTCAAGACGACTCCCTCTCTCGCGCGCTGACCGGGACGGGCGTTTTCACGGGCGTGAATCTGTCGATCCAGGGAGTGGGTGGCGCGAACAACCAGACGTTCCCCGACGCGATCGGCTCCACCGATCGCGATGCCACCGCCGATGCGTTCACCTATCACAACGGCTTCGTCGGAGGTCAGATCACCGGGCTGTGCCTGCCGTATCGAGCGGTGAACCTCGGCTTCGGGTTTGAGGGTATCACCGACGCGGCAACGCGCGACGAGGTGATGTCGCGCACGCTGGCCTACTTTGGCTCGCCGCGCAACACGGCCGGTATGACACTCGTGTCCAACGACGATTTGCTCATCGCGCCGGCAGGGAACATCGTGACCGGGCCGCTCCGCCTGCGCAACATCGCCGAACTCGGCGGCAGCGATACCTTCGTGTTGAGCGCGCAATCGTCCGGCTGGTCAGTCTCGCTCTCCGATGCATCGGTCGCGTTAGATTCGTGCCGCGATCGGATGATCACGGCAACTATCTCGATCCCACCCGGCACGCCGACCGATGTCTCGCAGTCGATCACAATCACGGCGCGATCGACCATCTCGCCGGCGCTCGTCGTGAGCGACACCTTCGTCGTCAAATCACCTGCCCTCGCGCTGCTCGTCGACGACGATCGCTGGTACGAAGTGGAAAGCGCCTACCAGACGGCGCTGATCTCCGACGGCTTATCGTTCGATCGCTGGAACGTGCCCAAGAGCTGGGCCGGGCTGGAACCAAGCGCGCCGTCATCCGATCGGTTGTCCTGGTATCGCTTCGTCGTGTGGTTCACCGGCTACGATTGGTATCAGCCGTTGACAGCGGATAATCAGGTCACACTGACGCAGTACCTGGACGCAGGTGGGCGCGTGTTGATCTCGTCGCAGTCGCACCTGGGTTGGAGCGGGTTGAACGAATTCAATCAGGCGCGGTTAGGCATTCTCGACGCGGGCTATGTCACAACCACGCTGGCGCGCGGCCCGCGCGGCAGCCCGTTCGACGGCATCGACACGCAAGTGCTCTCCTACACGTTCCCCAATTACTCCGAGTCGCCCGCACCTTATCCGACGGCGACGCTGGCACTCGTCGGATCGCACGGGCGACCCATCGCGCTGGCGCACGCGGAAGGCGCGGGCAAAGCGTTGTTCATGTCCTTCCCGTTTGAGTCGATCCCGGAAGTGAGCCGCGCTGCCGTCATGGAGCGGGCCATCGGCTATCTCTCGTGGCTGGGCGGCTCGACGGTCGCTGTGGACAAGGATGTTGTCGCGCCCGGCTCGCTCGTGAGTGTCACGGTCGCCCTTCGCAACGATGGGCCGGCCGGGCTGTCGTCGGCGGCGTTCGCGGCTGCGCTGCCGCCGGGCGTGTCCTGGCAGAGCGGTAACAGTACGTGGAGCGGATCGCTTGCGCCGGGGCAGGTGATCACGACGGTCTTCACCGTCTCGCTTGGCGGGTTGCCGCCGGGCAGCCTCGCGGCGATCCCGATCACGTTCACCGACGGCGATCACGGCATCACCTTCCACAAAGAAGCCCGGATCGGCATCGCCCGGTCCGATCTATCTGCCAGCACGATCGGTTTCACGCCCGGCGTGGCGCACTCCGCCCAAGTCGTGACGTGGACTATCGTCGCACGCAACACCGGCCCGGCTGCGGCGACTTCCGCCGTCGTCACCGGTCTGTTGCCGATCGATGCGACCGTGATCAGCGGCACGCTGACGGCCAGTGCGGGCGCGGCTTCGGCGCTGAGCGACACGGTGCAGTGGAGTGGGTCGATTCCGGCCGGTGGCGTGATCACGATCACGTATCGCATGACCACGCCGCTGACACTGATCGACAGATTGCGCTTTGGCAGCGCGCTCTTCGACGATGGCGCGGTGCTAAGCCAGGCCGGCGCGTGGCTGCCGACGCAGCCGTATCGCACCCGCCTTCTGCTCATCTATAAGTCGAGCCGCTGAATCGGCATCGTTGAAGTTCACGAGGCGAGTGTCTCCAGCAACTGCGGTATAATCTCGGCGGTAAATTCGTTCGCTCTTCCTGAATTTCAGTGGGGTGAGCAACCGATGCATCGGATGGGCAACGGACACATGCGGTGCAGTGCTCCCGTAAACGAATCCACGCTGGATGTGCCCGTGCACGGTTCGCATTCGTTTATACGTTGCGGATTCGTTGCATCGACCTCTTTGAAACACCTACTGAGCCTCCGTTGCTTTGGTCCGACCTGCCCAACGTTTGCCTGGGTCAGCGGGTCATCTGCCTGAAATCCATAAAGAGCGTATTCATCTCTCGTAGGGGCGAGCTCTGACTCGCCCCTACGAGTCTGATGTGTTGCACATGAAGCCCATTCGTTTCGTACTGGCCTGTGTGATCCTGATCTCCGCGTGCGCGCCGCGCGTGCCGCTCCCGACGCCGACGCGCGCGCCTGCCGCCACGCCGACGACCCCGGCGCTCCCGACGGCGACGGAAATCGTCGAGGTCTCGCCCGCACCGCCTCTCGTCGTCACGGCCACGCTGCTTCCACAGCCGGTACAGTCTGGCACGATCACCCCGGAATCGACCGCACGCCATCTCCGCATTTTTGAGCAGTTGTGGAATACCGTCGATACGCAGTACGTGTATCCCGATTTTCACGGCGTCGATTGGGAAGCTGCCTACAGCGAGTTCGAGTCCCGCATTGAGAGTGGGCTGAGCGACGAGATATTCTGGCAGGCAATGCGCGAGATGGTCGACCGGCTCGCCGACGATCACTCCGCATTCCTCACGCCCTCCGAAGCGCGTGAGGAAGATGATCAACTGAGTGGCACGCTGGCCTACGTAGGCATCGGTGTGTACGCGGCGGCTCAAGACGACAAGGAGCAGGCCGTAATTTTCCATGTCTTCCCCGGCAGTCCCGCCGCGGAGGCCGGCCTGCGCGTGCACGATGCCATTTTGCGCATCGACGGCCAACGGGTCGTCGACGCCGACGGCACGGAGCACCTCGATTGGCTGCGCGGGCCGACCGGCACGTCGACCGTGCTGACAGTGCGCTCGCCCGGCGCCGCGCCGCGCGAAGTGACTGTCACACGCCGCCGCATCAGCGGCACGTTACACAGCACGGGTCGTGTTCTGCCCGTCGAAGCGGCCAATCAGAGCATTGGCTATATCATGATCCCCACTCTGTGGGACACCGCGATTGAAGACAGCACACGGCAGGTGCTGAGGGATCTGACCAGCGGTGGGCAACTCGACGGGTTGATCGTCGATATGCGCATCAACGCTGGCGGCAGCAGCAACAACCTGCTGGCGCTGCTGGGCTTCTTCACGGCCGGCCAGCACGGCGAGTTCGCCGGCCGCGACCAGACGCGACCGCTGGAAGTGGTGGCCGACCCGATCGGCAATTCGCAGAACGTGCCGCTGGTGATCCTGATCAGCCCAGACACGCAGAGTTACGCCGAAGTGCTCAGCGGCGTGCTGCGCGAGGCGGGACGCGCCCAACTCGTCGGCCAGACGACCGCAGGCAACATCGAGACGATATACGGTTACGACTTTGAAGACGGGTCGCGGGCGTGGATCGCACGCGAGACCTTCATCCCACCCAGCGGCGACGATTGGGAAACCACCGGACTTATACCCGACGTGACGGTTGCAGCAGACTGGGACGAGTTCGCCGACCAGGACGATCCGTACATTGCCGCTGCGCTCGATCTACTCACGCAGCCGGTCGGCACGGCGTTGCCACCCAACTAACCACCTAACCAGCTAACCAACCAGCCAACTAACCAACCAGCCAACTAACCAACCAGCCATCTAACTATCCAACCACCCTTCCAACATTTCACTCGCTGCGAAAGGACCCCTCATGATCCGTGCTCTCTTCACCGACTTCGGCGGCGTGCTCGTGCGCTCTCGCACCGATGCGCCGCGCCGCGCGTTGGAAGTGCGCCTGGGCCTACCTCCGAACACGATTGAAGAACGTGTCTTCGGCGGCGACCTGTCGGTGCGCGCCCAACGCGGCGAAATCAGTCACGACGACTACTGGGAGCACCTGGGCCGCGACTTACCGCTGGATGGCCGTATGACCGTCGCGCAGTTCCGCGACGAGTTCTTCAGCGCCGATTTTCTGGATGAAGCACTGATGGCGCTGATTCGCAGCGTGCGGCCGTCGATCAAAACCGGCCTGATCAGCAACGCCTGGGCCAATGGGCGCTACATCTTCACCGAGGTCTTTGCCATCGCCAGTGCGTTCGACACGCTGGTCATTTCAGCCGAAGAGAAGGTGATGAAACCCGACCCGCGCATCTACCACATCGCACTCGATCGATTGGGCGTGGCGGCCGGGGAGTCGATCTTCATCGACGATATGCTGCCCAATGTGCGGGGCGCGGAAGCCGTGGGGATGATCGGGGTGCATTTTCAGCCCGCCGATCAGGCGATACAGGAAATCAGGCGGCTTCTCGCCAGATGAGGTGTGAAAGGTGAAACGTAAAACGTGAAGTGTGACGCCCTTACGTTTTACTCTTTACGTTTTACACGTAAGCTCCATGCCCACGATCGGGATCATTACGGATACCCACATTCCCCAGCGCCTGCCGCGATTGCCGGATGGCATCGGAGTGGCGTTTCGCGGCGTCGAGTTGATCCTGCACGCGGGTGACGTAAACAAGCGGTGTGTGCTGGACGACCTCAATCGCATCGCGCCGACACTGGCCGTCGCCGGCAATGCCGATCTGTTCGGCAGCGGGTTACCGGCACGCCGCATCGTCCAGGTGGGCGGCAGGCGCATCGGGTTGACGCACGGCCACGGTAGCTGGCCGCGCTACCTGTGGCGCAAGATCGTCGACGCGCTCGCCCGAGAATATGACACCGATTTCTACGCGCGCGCCGCTCTCGCCGAGTTTCAGGGTGATCGAGTCGATGCGGTTGTCTTCGGGCACACGCATCGTCCCTGCCAGATACGGCTCAACGGCGTGCTGATGTTCAATCCCGGCCCCGTCGCGCCGGCCTATTACACGACGCGCGGCCCGCAAGTTGGGCTGCTGCACATCGACGCGAGAGGGGTGCGCGCCGAAGTAATCGAACTGTAACTTGTCCCGCACCTGCCCGGCAGGGTTTTGTGGTACGCCATGCCAAACTTCCCATTTGATCGCCGGGCCGGACTGGCGTATGCTCAGGCCGATATCGGGACTTTTCCAAAGTCCGGTGATGATTGGCGGATGCTTTGAGATGCTGTAAAATATCGGCACATTAGCCGAGGAAATTCAATGGATCGCGCATCAATTTCGTGTGAGCGCTTGTCCGACCTGCCAGGACACTTGGCGTTGGCCCGGTCGCGCGGGCTTGGCCTGGAACTCCAAGAGTTCTCCAATCCGACCTTGCTCGATAACGATTGGCGCGGCGCGCTGCGCGACTACACAGCGCACCTGGCGGGGTTCGACTGCCCGATCACGATGCACGGCGCGTTCATCGACCTGATTAGTGGCAGCCCGGACAAGCGTGTGGCCACTATCGCGCGCGATCGTTACCGGCATAACCTGGAGATTGCCCACGAACTGGGCGCGACCGTGATCGACTTTCACGCCAACTATCTGCCGCTAGTCGACCATCCCAGTTATTTGCCCGATTGGGAAAACCGCCAGGTCGATTTCTGGGGACCGCTGGCCGAAGAGGCCGTACAGGCCGGTGTGGCGCTCGTGCTGGAGAACATGTGGGAGCCGGACCCGCGCATCATCTGCCGCGTCCTCACGCGCATCCAGTCACCCAATCTCAAGGCCTGCCTGGACGTGGGCCATGCCAGCCTATACTCGCGATTACCCGTGAGCCAGTGGATCAAGGACCTGGACACCGAGTTGGTGTATACGCATCTGCACAACAATCATGGCACGACCGACGAGCACCTCGCCTTCGGCGATGGCGTGATTGATTTCCCCGAGCTTCTCGCCTCACTGCGCACGCTTCTCCAACCCCCGATGTTCGTCCTCGAACTGCCGAACCTGGCGTCCATCGAAGCCAGTCTGCCCTACCTCGAACTCGACCGATAGGCAGACCCTTCCAACTCCTCAACTCTAACTCTATCTTCTCTAACTCTTCTTCTTGCGAATCCTCGACCACAACCCACTCGGCCAGTCGACAACCTTGCGCTTGGCCTTCGCGCCAACCATGTGCTGCACTGCTTTTGCGATGTCTTCAGGATCGTAGCCGTCTTGCGATTCGGCCAGCGAGTCGATCGCCGCTCGCTCTTCCGCCGTCAGTTCCCGGCCCCGGCGCTGTTCCAGGTCGGCCACGGCCAGCAATAAAGCACGCTGATCCGGCGTGAGCTTCCGGGCATTTTCCAATAACCACTTGGCTTTGCCGGCCACAAACAGTTGGTCATCCGTTTTGTCTGCCATGCTGCCCTCGCTTGAGTGCCGTGACGGCGATTCATCTTGTGGATTCGATTATATCTCCGATTGGCAAGTCCTCAAAATCTGGTGATTACACACATCTCACCGCAGAGACGCTGAGCGCGCAGAGAAATCCAGGTTTTTCTCAGCGTCCTCTGCGCCTCTGCGGTGAAAAAGCGACTGGTGTGCAATCACCAGTGGCAGGCCATCGACCGTGCTATAATCTGCCCCACGTTCGCTATTTCGATCTGCCCACATTCTGAATCTTACTTTGGAGATTTGTTGTCATCATGGAAACACCGGTCACTCCAACTGCCTGGCACAGCCGCACCGTCGAGACGGTGGCCCAAGAATTGGAGACGCATCTCGAGCGTGGATTGAGCGCTGCCGAAGCGCAGGCCCGGCTGGACAAATACGGCTACAATGAGCTGCGCGAGCGGCCGCCCGTGCCGTTTTGGAAGAAGGTGATCGACCAGCTCAAGTCGTTCGTCGTCATTCTGCTCATCATCGCCAGTGTGATCTCGGCGCTGCTGGGAGAAGGCGTGGAGGCGGTCGCCATCATGGCGATCGTCATCCTCAACGCGGTGCTGGGCGTGGTGCAGGAATCGCGCGCCGAGCAGGCCCTGGCCGCACTCAAGAAGATGGCCGCGCCCGATGCGATAGTCATTCGCGACGGCCACCGGCTGCGCATTCCCACTCGCGAGCTCGTGCCGGGCGACATCGTCCTGCTGGAGGCCGGCAATTTCGTCCCCGCCGACTTACGCCTGGTCGAATCCGTCAACCTGAAGGTCGAGGAAGCCTCGCTTACCGGCGAGAGCGTGGCAGTCAATAAGCGCGCCGATGCCAGACTGGCCGAAAACGCGCCGATCGGCGATCGCAAGACGGCGGCCTACCTGGGCACCACCATCATCTATGGCCGTGGCCGGGGCATTGTCGCCGCCACCGGCATGCGCACGCAGATGGGCCTGATCGCCGAGATGATCCAGTCGTTTGAAGAGGAGCCGACGCCGCTTCAAGTCAAACTGAACCAGCTTGGCAAGACGCTCAGCATCGCGGCACTGGTGATTTGCGGCCTCGTCTTCGCCGTGACCGTCGTTCGCGCTCTCGGCATGTTGAGCGCGGAAGGCCCATTGGATACGAGCCATCTCGTCGAGGCGCTGGTGCAGGCGTTTGAATTGGCCGTCAGCCTGGCCATCGCCGCCGTGCCGGAGGGCCTGCCTGCGATTGTCACGATCAGCCTCGCGCTCGGCATGCGTGAAATGATCCGGCGCCATGCACTCATCCGCAAACTGTCTGCCGTCGAGACGCTCGGCTCGGCCACGGCGATCTGCTCTGACAAAACCGGCACGCTGACCCAGAACGAGATGATGGCCGTGCGCCTGTGGGTGCACCACGCCGAATTGGACGTGACCGGCCAGGGCTACCAGCCGGAAGGCCAGTTCCTGCTTCGGGATCGCGAGTACGATGTGCTGCGCGACGTGGAGACCGCCGGGCTGCTGTGGGCCGCCACGCTCGCCAACGATGCGAATCTGGAAATGACCGGCGGCGCGGAAGGTAAGCCCTCCTACCGCATGGTGGGCGATCCGACGGAAGGCGCGCTGATCGTCGCCGCCGCCAAGGCCGGCCTGTGGCGCGCCGAGTTGGAGCAAGCCTATCCCCGCGTGGCCGAGATCCCGTTCGACGCCGAGCGCAAGCGCATGGCGACGATCCACGAAATGCGCAGCGTCCACGAGGACGATCCGTCGCCGTTTCTGACCGGCGAGAAGGGCTACGTGGTCACCGTGAAGGGCGCGCCTGATCTGGTGTTGAAGCATTGCACGCACTTGCTGCACCGCAAAGGCCCGGCCCCGATTGAGGAGCACGACCTTCAGGAGATCACCCACGCGAACGCGCGCATGGCGTCGCAGGCGCTGCGCGTGCTGGCCGTCGCCTATCGCCGCCTCGACCGCCTGCCGCCCGAAGATCAAATCGCGGTCGAGAATATCGAGCGCGACCTGGTCTTCGTCGGCCTGATTGGTATGATCGATCCCGCCCGGCCCGAGGTGAAGGCAGCCATCGCCAGGGCGCGCCACGCCGGCATTCGCACCGTCATGGTCACGGGCGATTATCCCGACACCGCTCGCGCCATCGCCCACCAGATCGGCCTGCTGCGCGATGGCTCGTCGGGCGGCGGCCACGTGTTGAGCGGCGCGGAACTCGATGCGATGGACGATCAGGCACTGGCCGCCGAGACCGAGCACGCCGACGTGTTCGCCCGCGTCAGCCCGGAGCACAAGGTGCGCATTGTGGAAGCCTTCCGCGCACGCGGCCACGTGGTTGCCATGACCGGCGATGGGGTCAACGACGCGCCCGCGCTGAAACGCGCCGACATCGGCGTAGCGATGGGCATCACCGGCACCGACGTATCGAAAGAGACGGCGGACATGGTGCTGACCGACGACAACTACGTATCCATCGTCTCCGCCGTGGAGCAGGGCCGCATCATTTACGGCAACATCCGCAAGTTCGTCTTTTACCTGCTGTCGTGCAACGTCGCCGAGATCGCCATCATCTTCATCGCCGCGCTGGCCGGCTGGCCGAATCCGCTCACGCCGATCCAACTGTTGTGGCTGAACTTGCTGACCGACGGCGCGCCGGCGCTGGCGCTGGGCATGGAAAAAGGCGATCCCGATACGATGGATCGGCCTCCTCGCCCACCCAGGGAACCGATCATCAACCGCATCATGATCATCCGCATCGGCGTGATGACGGTCGCGCTCACGGCCGTCGTGCTGACCGCCTTCTGGGTCGGCATGAGCACACACGGCGTCGATCTGGCCGAAACGATGGCCTTCGTCACGTTGGCGCTGGCCGAGCTGCCCATCGCCTATACCACGCGCTCCGAGCGTTTCCCACTGTTTCGATTGGGCGTATTCACCAACCGCTGGATGCAATACGCCGTCGGCCTGTCGATTATCCTGATCCTGGTGGTGGTGTTCGTCCCCTTCCTGAACCAGCCGTTCAACACGGTGCCGCTGGCGTTAGAGCAATGGGTCGTGATCTTGCCGCTCGCCTTCATCCCGGCAGCCACCGCCGAAGTCTCCAAGTGGTTCCTGCGCCGCGCCGAATCGCGACGAACGATGAAAGATGGATGACGAAAGACCAGCGACGAAAGACGAATGATGGAAACCTTTCGTCATTTGTCCTTCGTCCTTCGTCAAATGCCATGGACAAGACCAACGCGATTCGACTGCTCGAGGCGCGCAAGATCGCGTACCGCGTGACGGAATACGACCCGGCGCACGCATTCCACGATGCGGTCGAAGCGGCGGCGCTGATGGGTGTACCGGTCGAGTCGGTGTACAAGACGCTCGTCGTGCTGCGTGATACGCCGGGCAAGACCCAGCCGATCCTGGTGATAATCCCGGCGCAGCGGCAGGTCGATCTGAAGGTGCTGGCGAAGGCGATCGGCGAGAAGCGATTGCGCATGGCGACGCAGCGCGAGGCCGAGCAGCTGACCGGCTTGCAGGTCGGCGGCATCTCTGCGCTGGCCGTGCTCAATCGCGGCTTCGAGATTTGCCTGGACGCGAGCGCGCAATCGCTGGAGCGCATTCACGTCAGCGCGGGCGTGCGCGGGATCGATATCGAGTTGGGCGTGGCAGACCTGATCGACGTGACGCGAGCGAAAGTGGTGCAAGCGGCGGAGACTGTATGAATCACACCTGCGCCCGGCTCGGCATCCTCGTGTGCCTGATCTTGTCTGCGTGTGTCGCACCGACCCCGGCGGCGACGCCGACACCTGCCGGGCCGGGCGTGCTGGCCCCGCACGCTACGCTCGACCTTCCGGCCCTGGCGACGCGCGCCGCTCAGGTGCAAGACGCGCTCCGCCAGGACCCGCCCATCCTCCTGCTGTCCGGCCTCGACGACGAGCGACGGCTGGCGCAGGACATCGCCGTGCACGACCCGCGCTTCCAACAAGACCTGCGCGTTCCACCAAGCAACGCCCCGCTTCGCAGTGAAATCTTCGGCGTGTACCCCACGCGCGAGAGCGATTATACCGACTCGATCACGGCGGCGTGCCGGCAGAGCCGCTGTTACCGCGTCGAGATGTACAATTACGCCAAGAACCTCGCGACGACGGCAGTTGTGGATGTTCAGAGCCAGAGGCTCCTGACGGCGAACAAGATTGAGGAGTCGCAGCCCGACCTGCCGCCCGCACTGATCGATCTGGCGGTGCAGATCGCGACGAATTCGCCGGAGGTGATCGAGGCGCTCGGCTTCAAGCCAGGGCCTGACGCAGCCACGATGGCGAATAGCAAAACCGCGCTGAACCGCACGCTGTGCGAACGATCGCGTCACCTGTGCGTCGCGCCGACGTTCATCACCGGGCAGCGCGCACTGTGGGCGATCGTCGATCTCACCGATGGCGTGCTGGTCGGCGTGCGGTGGACAGACCTGGGCGCGTCCGGCGGCCAGCCGGTCACCGAACAGGGACTCCAGAACGAAGTCGTCTCGGCGCGCTTCTGCGATACGAACACGCCGCTCGAACGCGACGGCTGGCAGATGAACTACATCTTAACCAGTTCCGATGGCCTGCGCCTCTCCGACGTTCGCTTTCAGAGCCGGCCGGTGCTGGATAGCGCCAAGCTGGTGGACTGGCACGTCAGCTATTCGGGCACGGAGGGCTTCGGCTACAGCGACGCCGTGGGCTGCCCGGTTTTCAGCCAGGCCTCGATTCTGGCCTTCGGCGGGCCGGCGGTCGAGGACATCCGCGAAGGCGATCGCGTCGCCGGGTTCGCACTGGAGCAAGACTACTGGGGCGACGACTGGCCGCTGCCGTGCAACTACTACTACGACCAGCGCTACGAGTTCTACACCGATGGCCGTTTCCGCGTCGTCGCCGGTAACAGCGGGCGGGGTTGCGGGGACAATGGCACGTACCGGCCGGTGCTCCGCATTGCGATGGCCGGCGATTACACCTTCGCTCAATGGGACGGCGCGGCGTGGGTCGATTGGAAAGTGGAGCAGTGGGTGCAGCAGAACGACTCGCCCTACACCCAGGAAGGCTACCAGTATCGCTTGATCGATGCCGAAGGGCAGGGTTACACCATCGAGCCGGGACGCGGCCAATTCGGCGATGGCGGCCGGGGTGACAACGCCTTCGTGTACGTCACGCGGCGCTTCCCCGATCGGGACGAGGGCGAATCGGATTTGATCACGATCGGGCCGTGCTGCAACACCGACTACCGGCAAGGCCCGGAGAAGTTTATCGAGCCGTCGCCCGATCCGATCACCGATAGCGCAATCGTGATCTGGTACGTGGCGCAGATGAAGAACGACGACACGCCCGGCCAGGAATACTGCTGGGCCGACTCGGTGCTCGAAGCGGGCGTGTTCGTCGCCAAGGAGTGGCCGTGCTACGTCGGCCCGATGTTCGCGCCGCTCCAACATCAGCCATGACCAAACCCGCGCGCAACACACAAGCCAAGTCGCCGCGCCCCACTATGCGCGCCCGCTGGAAATCGATCGCGAAGTGGGGATTGATAACGTTGTTTTCGGTATCGGCCGGTCTCGCGATCTGGCTGGTGACGCGCCCGGCCGAGCCGCCGCCGCAGGTGCGCTTGGGCGGTGTCGCGTATTGCCGGGGGCTGCCTCACTTCGCGCAGACACTGGGGTTCAGCGGCCAGATGTTCCTGAGCACGTCCGAGAGGCTCCTCAAGGGACTGGTGCTGTACGAGCTCAGCCCGACGGGGACGCAGCGCACCTTCCAGGACCCCTCGTGGGACGACGCCGGCTACCTGGGCCCGATCACGTTCGACGGCGACGGCAACGTGTACGTCGCGCCCGTGCCGCGCACCAGCCTGGTGGATAATCCGCCCGAAAAGCAGAACACCATTTACCGCGTCGATACCGATACCGGCGTCATGAGCGAGTTCCTGAATCTGCCCGCGCCCGAGCCGCCCTCGTCGAGCAACCCGTTCGGCGTGCTGGGGCTGACCTACGATTGCGACACGCACAGCCTGTACGCCACGTCGGTCGCCGGCTCGACGCGCAGCCAGGAATTAGGTCGGATTTACCGCATCGACCCGAGCACCGGCCAGGCGGTCTCTCGCTTCGACGACGTGGATGCGCTGGGGATCGGCGTGTTCAATGGCGCGCACGGCAAGCGCCTGTATTTCGGATCGGCGCGCATCGCCGAGGTGCGCTCGATCGCGCTGGACGAGCATGGCGATTTCACCGGCGAGCCGCGCGCGGAGTTCTCGATTATCGCGCTAAGCGGGGGCCGCGACGAAAAGGCGCGCAGCATGAGCTTCGATGCCGTCGGCGGCATGTTGCTGTACGGCGTGGAGTTCAACTTCAACCTCGTCGCGTCGAGCGAGCCGACGCAGACCGCGTACCGCTTCCGCTACAATTCCACGCAGGATAGCTGGGAACTGCTGGCGATTGCGCCTTAAAGGGGCAGTCTATCAGCGGACTGGAAACGGACAAGCGAATAAAAACGGATGCCATCCGCTCCGATCCGCTGGTCCGACCCGCCCTCGCGCGACCCCCGCGCCGAAGGCGCGAGGGCAGGCGCGCGGGGGTTCGCCATCCGGTGATTACGCACACGTCAGCGAACCACAGAGGCACGGGGACACGGAGGTTTCAAAGGGCCGCTTTCTCCGTGCCTCTGTGTCTCCGTGGTGAGAGGTGAACCATCACTAGAGGCAATCCGTTGACGGCTGTCCTTCGTCACGGCGATGTCGAAGCCAGCCGATAGATCGTCCCATCGCCGCGACCGGCCAGGTACAACTCACCCACCCGGTCTTCACCGAAGGAACTGACGCTGAAATCCACATCAAGCCGCTCGGTCATCTGCCACTGCCCGGCGGCGTCACGCTCCAGCGACCACACTATGCCGCTGCAGTAGTCCGCGAAGACGTATACTCCATCCAGCCAGGGGTAATCCGAGCCGCGATAGACGTAGCCGCCCGTCACGGAACAGCCGGAGTCGTGAGTGTATTCGGCTACCGGCGGCATCAGGCCCGTCTGATCGCATCCGTCGCGCGGGCTGTAGCAGTGCATTCCCTCCATGATGCGCCAGCCGTAGTTGACGCCGCCCGCGCTGGAGGCCGGCTGGAAGTCCACTTCTTCGTAGGTGCCCTGCCCCACGTCGGCGATGTACAGATCGCCCGTCGCGCGATCGAACGAGAAGCGCCACGGGTTGCGCAGGCCGTACGCCCAGACCTCCGGGCGTCCATTCGCCCCGTCGGCAAAGGGGTTCGACGCGGGGATGGCATAGGGATCGCCCTGGTCGACGTCGATGCGCAATATCTTGCCGAGCAGCGCCTGGGGGTCTTGCCCGTTACCGATCGCCCCATGCCGATCGCCCGCGCCGCCGCCGTCACCCGTGCCGATGTACAGATAACCGTCCGGCCCGAACAGCAGCAGCCCGCCGTTGTGATTCGGTTCCGGCTGATCGATGGTCAGCAGCACCTCGGCGCTATCCGGATCGGCGACGTTCGGATCACCCGACACGCGATAGCGCGCGACGACCGTCGCGCCGTCCGGGTTGCGCGTGTAATCGACGAAGAATTCCCCGTTCGAAGCGTACTGCGGGTGAAACGCGACGCTGAGCAACCCTTGTTCGTTGCCGGTGGATCGGACGAGCGAGGCGATGTCGAGAAACGGCGTCTCTAAAACTTGTCCATCTTCGACGATGCGAATACGTCCCGCCTGCTCGACGACGAACAGGCGATCGTCGCCGGCGTGCGTCAGGTGCACCGGCTTGGCGAAGCCCGAGGCGACCGGCTCGACGCCCAGCGTGA
>DATBWU010000070.1:0-2398 GCA_036514635.1 Anaerolineae bacterium
GGGCCGCCCTGCATCATCTGGCCTTCGGTGAGAATGCGGTTCTGGTTCGTCAGGCCGGCCGCCCAGAAGAAGTTGAGCAGGAAGTCAGCGTTCTCGCCATTGATCACGATCGATTCGCCGCTGCCCTGGGTCAGTATCGCCAGCTGCGCCTCGGTCAAAGGTTGCCCGGCCTGTTCATAAACCTGCTTGAACCGTTCGAGGTCGATAGCGCCTGCCGCCAGCAACCGAGGGCCTAGATCGCCGAAGGTGGCCGGAACGCTGAAACCTTCGGGTGGATTGACCTGACGGCTCAGCGCGGCCAGATCGATCTCGACACTCGGTTTAGCGCCAGCAGAATCGGCCGGTTGAGCGCCCGTCGCTGCCGGTTGCCTGCGCCCCCACACCAGGTAGCCGCTTCCGAAGCCAAGGCTGAAGGCCAGCATGGCGACGATGGCTCGCCGCAAAACGTTTCGCTTGCGTGTTGCGGATCGGCGCGGAGTTACCGATGCAGTGTCTTCAGTGCGTATTGCCTGCTCGTCGATCATCAAACCTCCAAAGGAGACGGCTTGTATCTTCGGCCATAGTCGCTCACGCGATGTCCCCGCGTCGCCAGTACCAGAGCCAACCAACGAAGCCGCCCAGCACAGCGCCCATCATCGCTAATAGCCAGTGAACTGGATGAGGCTCTGCGGTGAAGGCTAGCCGCCCGAAAATATAGCCAACGAAACCGAGTCCGAATATCCCGACAAACACCACCAGCGGCCAGCCTTCTTTAGTCTTGTGTGCTTTTGTCCTCGCAAGTTTGGTGTGTCTGCTCATGTCACTCTCGTTGTGTGATTGGAATGGGTCATCTGTCCATTGCTCAAGTGTAGAAAAGTCTGTGGGGTCAGCATTTGAGTCACAATCTGTTCCAGTTGTGGATTGGCCGGCGGTGATGCTTCCACCAGGCTGAACGAGGTGTGACCCCGGTCGCCATGGGCGGCCAGCACGACCGGTGGGCCGTTATGGGACACCAAGAGCATCGTCAGCTGGCAAGCGCAGGGCGTTGTCTCATGATGCGGGCAAGGCAGATGGGGTGGGGCGCAGGCCGAGGCGTCCACATCGAATGAACGCGCAACGCGCAAACCGGCCTGAACCAGGGCTACGGTGACGGCGTCGATCGCGCGATCGAATTCCTCTCGAAGCGTGAGTAGTGGCAGGCTGTGGCTCAAATCGTCTCTCCATAAACCTGAACAGGGCAATGACCACACACCGGTCGCAGCGTTGCCTGATCGTCCATGCTGGCATGGTAAGATATGGGCGCTCATATCACCAGCGCCATTTCGCCGGTTCTCGAGTAGGCCAAATGGCGGGGATGCGCGATCGGTGGAATGTGTGAAGATTGCGTAAAGCCGCTCACCGCATGCCGGCTTTGATCCCTTCCAGCCGCGCCCGCTTCAGCAGCAGCGCGTTGATCGCCACGAGCAGCGACGAGCCGGACATCGAGATGGCGGCCATCTCCGGTCGCAGCACCAGCCCGAAGGCCGGATAGAACAACCCGGCGGCGATGGGGAAGGCGATGGTGTTGTAGCCCGCCGCCCACCACAGGTTCTGGTGCATCTTGCGCAGCGTCGCCCGGCTCAGCGTGATCACGGCGATCACGTCGAACGGGTCCGATTTCATTAGCACCACGTCGGCGGTTTCCATCGCTACATCCGTGCCGGCGCCGATGGCGATGCCCACGTCGGCCTGCGCCAGCGCGGGCGCGTCGTTGATGCCGTCACCCACCATTGCCACAAGTCTGCCCCGTGACTGAAGTTCCTTCACCTTATCGGCTTTCTGCCCTGGCAGCACTTCGGCGAAGACGGTTTTGACGCCCAGTTCGCCCGCGATGCGTTCGGCGGTCGCCCGATTATCGCCGGTGAGCATGGCGACTTCTACGCCCATCGCGGTCAACTTTTCGACGGCGAGTTTCGCGTTGGGGCGCACCGCATCGGCAATGGCCATCAACCCGGCAAACCTCCCGTCAATAGCGGCGTACACGACGGTGCGCCCCGCGCCTTCGAGCGAGGCGGCGTGCTCGCCATGCCCATCTAGCGCCACATTGTTGTCGCGCATCAACTTGCGATTACCCACCAGCAATGTCTTGCCTCCAATGGTCGCCTGCAGACCGTGACCGGGGATCGCTTCAAAACCGGTCGCGGTTTCCAGCGTCAAATCCTGCGCTTTGGCCTTATCGACGATGGCCTGTGCCAGAGGATGTTCGGACGATTGCTCCGCAGAAGCGACCAGCCTGAGCAAGTCGTCAGTGGTCAGTGACCCGTGATCAGCCTTACTGCTCGCTGACGACTGATCACGGGTCACTATCTCTACCACCTGCGGCTTGCCTTCGGTGAGTGTGCCGGTCTTGTCGAAGATGATCGCCTGCAACTTGGCCGCC
>DATBWU010000071.1:0-14180 GCA_036514635.1 Anaerolineae bacterium
CGCGAATGAGCGCTTCTGACAAGGATGAAGGCGGAAGGATGAAGGATGAAGATCCGCAATCCACAATCCGCAATCCACAATCTACAATCTCAATCGTCATCCCCAACTGGAACGGTGCGCACCATTTGCCCGTCTGCCTCGATTCGCTGCGCACGCAGACCTATCCCCGTCTCGAAATCATCCTCGTCGACAACGCCTCGACTGACGGCTCACTCGATCTGCTGGAGCGTGACTATCCCGAAGTCCGCGTGCTGGCGCTGAGCGAGAATCGCGGCTTCGCAGGCGCGTGCAACGCCGGGATTCGCATCGCACGCGGCGACTTCATCGCGCTGCTGAACAACGATACCGAAGTCGATGCGCAGTGGGCCGAGCGGATCGTCGATGCGTTCGCGCGCCATCCCGAAGCGGGGCTGATCGCGTCCAAGATGCTCCTGTTCGATCGGCGCGACACGCTCCACACGGCGGGCGACTTCTACCGGATCGATGGGATTCCCGGCAATCGCGGCGTGTGGCAGACAGACGAAGGACAATTCGATAGGGAAGAGTACGTCTTCAGCGCGTGCGGCGGCAGCGCGGCCTACCGGCGAACCATGCTCGATCAGATCGGCCTGCTGGACGAAGACTTTTTCTTCTCGTGTGAGGACGTCGATCTGGCCTGGCGCGCACAGCTCGCCGGGTGGAAATGTGTATACGTGCCGGCGGCGATCGTGTATCACAAGCTCAAAGCGACCGGCGGCGGGCCGACCGCATCGTATTATGATGGCCGCAACTTCATCTGGCTGATCGCCAAGAACTATCCGTCGAGTCTGTGGCGCACGTATCGCGGCGCGATCCTCCGCGCGCAGTGGCGGCTGGCCCGCGAGGCGCTGTGTGCCTGGCGCGGGGCGGAGGCGCGCGCCCGGTTGCGTGGAATGCTGGCCGGGTTGATCGGGCTGCCGAAAATGTGGCGAAAGCGCCGCGCTGTCCAGGCCTTGCGCCGCGCCAGCGATGCGGACTTGCTGCACGTGCTCACGCCAGAGACGAAGCAACGGATAGGCAACGGATAAACGAATATCCGTTTGTCATCCGTTGCCACGATGCTCTTGCCGGACAACCGATAAACGAATGAGGCGCATTCGGGATTCGTTTACGGGAGCACTGCACCGCATGTGTTTGTTTCACATCCGTTGCCCCCAGCGACATTGACGGATAACCACTCTCGCGGTATCCTTCGACGCGCCGTTATGATGCCATTGTGTAATCTGCCGAGAACGGCTGCGGGCCTGCGAGCCGTTCGGTTCAGGCCCGCCTCTGACCCTTGAGGCCGCCATCAACACATCGCCGTTTCTATCCATCATCATTCCGGCCTACAACGAAGCCTCGCGGCTGCCGACCAGCCTGGCAAAGGTTGCAGACTTCGTCGCGGCACAAGCCTATCCAATCGAAGTGATCATCGTCAACAACAACAGCCGCGACGACACGCCGCACATCGCGCGAGACTTCGCGGCGAAGCACGCCTACGCGCGCGCGATGGACGAGCCGCGCCAGGGCAAAGGCGCGGCCGTGCGCACCGGCATGTTGGCCGCGCAGGGCGAGTATCTGTTCATGTGCGACGCCGATCTGTCGATGCCGATCGAGGAGATCGACAAGTTCCTTCCCCCGGCGTCCGATTCATACGACGTCGCGATCGCGTCGCGCGAAGCACCCGGCGCCCGGCGCATCGGCGAGCCGGAATACCGGCACCTGATGGGGCGCGTGTTCAACTTCATCGTGCGCGTGCTGGCGATCCCCAAGATTCAAGATACGCAATGCGGTTTCAAGGTATTCCGGCGGCACGCCGCCCAAGCGGTTTTCCCCAAGACCACGATTGATGGCTGGGGCTTCGATGTCGAAGCGCTGTTCATCGCGCTGCGCAAAGACTATCGGATGGTCGAGATCCCCATCACCTGGTATTACAGGCCGCAGACCAAGATCAACCCGCTGCGGGATGCGATCCACATGCTGATCGAGGTGATGCGGGTGCGGATCAACCATTGGCGCGGCAAGTATGGAACGAAACGGTAAGCGCAAGACCCGACGCTCGCCCGGCCTCGGTCATGAACGGCAGCTCGCGCGATCGGGCTACGCGGCAGTCGCCGGTCTCGACGAAGTCGGACGCGGCGCGTGGGCCGGGCCGGTCGTCGCGGCAGCCGTCATCCTCGATCCGGCACAGATCGGCGACGTTCGCCGCGTTCGCGACTCGAAGCAACTCACCCCACGCCAGCGCGAAACACTCTTTCCGATTGTGCAGGCGTCGTGTGTCGCGTGGAGCACCGGGCTGGCCGACGCATGTGAGATCGATGCGATCGGCATCGTCCCAGCCACGCGACTGGCGATGCGCCGCGCGATCGATGCGCTGGCTCTGCCGCCCGACGCGCTGATCATCGACGCGCTCCGCCTGCCGGATGTCGCCCTGCCCCAGCGCGCCTTCAACTTCGCCGATGCGATCTCGCTGTCCGTCGCCGCCGCGTCGATCCTCGCCAAAGTCACGCGCGATCGAATGATGATCGATCTCGAATCGGCGCATCCGGGCTACGGTTTCGATCGGCATAAAGGCTATGGCACGCGGGCGCACCACGCCGCGCTGGAGCGATTGGGCGCGTGCGCCGCGCATCGCAAAACATTCAGGCCGATACGGCTTTTCAGCGAATCCCACCCGGCGGCAGTCTCCCTCCAGAGTGTTGGTCTTACCGCAGAGCACGCAGAGATCGCAGAGGTTCTTAAGTTGCTCGGCGCTCTCCGCGCTCTCCGCGGTGAGAAACGGGGCCGATCTGCTCGCCAACACTGAGGAGGGAGGCTATCCACTCGGCGCGGTTAGACCTAACCGCCTGGCCCGTTCCCCTGCGAGGGAAGGGGGAAACGCGCTCCCCTCTCCTCGTAGGAGAGGCTGCCGAAGGCGTGGGGGAGAGGTTCACCACGGCAATTCCCAATGAACCGTGCCGATTCGTGTGATTCGTGGACAAGAAATCCTCAAGACGTGAAAGATGGATCGCGAAGAATTTGAAGGACGTTCCCAACCCGACTTGATCGGCCTGATCCTGCGGCAGCAAGATCAGATCGCCGACTTACAGGCGCAAGTGGCGCAACTGCAACTCGCCGCCCGGCGAAACGGCGATGCACAGGACGCGCTCGCGCTGGCCGGATCGCAAGTCGTTCCGATCGGCCGATTCCCGCCGGTGCTCCGGCTCGTCGTGATCGCCAGCCTGGCGCTGATCTGCGTCATCGGCGTGCTCATTGCCACCTTCCGGCCCGGTGCGCTGATCGGCGTCGGCACGACACAAGACTTCGCCCCAGGCTCGGTCACGTTCATGCAGTTGCCCTCACCCAATCGCGACGAGCAGGCCATCCCGATCTTCCTGGTGAACGATTCGGCTGCCGGCTTTCTGGCGCTGTCCGCCCGCGCCCCCGGCTCGAATTGCCTCCTGGCCTGGAACGTGTCCTCGGCGCGCATCGAAGACCCGTGCAGCCGATCGAAATTCACTCGAACCGGAGAGGTGATCGACGGGCCGGTCCCGCGCGGCCTCGATCATTACGTCGTCAACGTGACGGAGAGCGGCGAGATTCAGGTCGATGTGAGCACGCTAAAGTCCGGGCCGGTCAGGCCTTGAGCCGCTCACGGCCTCAAACAATAAGAACCACGGATGACACGGATTCCACTGATAAACAGGGCCTAATCCGTGCCATCCGTGTTCTCCGTGGTCACTTGATTGTCAAATGAAGATCGCCCTCGTCCACGACTGGCTCAATCAATACGGCGGCGCGGAGCGCGTGCTGGAAGTTCTGAAAGAGATGTATCCGGATGCGCCGATCTACACCAGTCTCTACTGGCGCGCGGGCATGCCGGAGGCGTATCGTGCGTGGGATATCCGCACGGCCTGGCTCGATCGCGCGCCGGGCATCTATCGACATCATCAACCGTATCTGCCGCTGTATCCACTGGCTTTTCGCGCGTTCGACCTGAGCGGCTACGACGTGGTGTTGAGCAACAAGAGCGGATTCTGCCACGGCGTCCCGACCGGTAACGCGCTGCACGTTTGCTATTGCCTGGCTCCGACGCGCTACGTGTGGTCGCTGGGCGCTTACGCCGAGCGTGAAGCGCTGGGCCGCCTGACACGGCTCGCGCTGAAGCCGCTCGTCGCCTGGCTGCGCCGCTGGGATTACGCTGCTGCGCAGCGCGTGACGCACTTCGCCGCCATCAGCACGGAGATTCAGGGTCGCATCCGAGCCTACTATAATAGAGATGCCGTCGTCATCCACCCGCCGGTCGATCTGCGTCGCTATCGGCCCGCCGCGCCACACGCCGATTACTATCTCATCGTCTCGCGGCTGATCCCGTACAAGCGCATCGACCTGGCGATCGAAGCGTTCAACCGATTGGAGCGACCGCTGTGGATCGTCGGCAGCGGGCGCGATCTGGATCGACTGCGCGCGAGGGCGGGGCCGCACGTGAAATTCCTGGGTCGCGTGCCCGATTCCGATCTGCCCGATCTCGTAGCGCACTGCAAGGCCTTCGTCTTTCCCGGCTACGAGGATTTCGGCATCGCGCCGGTCGAGGCGCAGGCCGCCGGGCGACCGGTGATCGCCTACGGCGCGGGTGGCGCACTCGACACGGTGATCGACGGGCAGACGGGCGTGTTGTTCCGCGAGCAGACGGTCGAGGCACTGATGGACGCGGTGCGTCGCTCGGATGCGATTCAGTTCGAGCCGGATTCTATTCGCGCCAACGCCGCGCGATTCGACACGAGCGTATTCAAAGCCGGATTGGGCCGATTCGTGGAAGAGTGTATCGAATCAGCGAATCAGCGAGTCAGCGAGTCGGCGAATCAGCGAGCCAGCGAAATGAACTCGCTCACTCGCTGACTCGTCGATCCACTGACTCACTGATCACTGATTCACTGATCACTGATTCACTGATTCACTGACCCACTGACTCAGTTGGCAGGAGCAACGGATGGAAATCCGCCAGATCGTCAGAATCCTGCTGCGCCGCTGGTGGCTGGTCGTCATCCCGGCGATCGTCCTCGGCGCAGTGGCCGTGATCACCTACCAGCCCGCGCCGCAAACGTATGCCGCGACGCTGCGCTTCGCCGTCGGCTACACGCCCGATCCCAATTCGCAATCGCTATACGATCGCTTCTACCCGGCGTGGCTGGCAAGCGAGTACATCGCGGGCGGGTTGAGCGACTGGGCCAAGACGGGCAACTTCGCCAACGCAGTGGCCAATGACTTGACCGGGCGCGGGCTGGACGTTCCGGCGGCGATGGTGGCCGGATCGATCGTGTCGGATCATCAGCGCAGCATCGTCGTGTTGTACTTCAGCGGCAGCGATCCGGTGACGCTGCAAGCCATCGCCGAGGCGGCGGCGCGCGTGCTGCAAACGCGCAATGCGGCCATCTTCCCGCAGAACGGGCCGAACGGCGCGTCGGTCACCGCGCTGGATAACCCGACCGTCGTGCCGACGCCGCCCCCGCTGCGCGCGCGGCTCGATCTGCCGGTGCGATTGGCGCTGGCGCTCGCTGCCGGCATCGTGCTCGCCTTCGTCGCGCACTACTTCGATCCGATGATCCGCGAGCGGCGCGACGTTGAGACACTGGGATGGCCTATTCTTGGAGAGATTCCAAGGGGCAAGTGAACGGTAAACGGTAAACAGTGATCAGTGATCAGTGATCAGTGCCAACTGATTACTGCCTACTGATCACTGCCAACTGATTACTGCCAACTGATCACTGTCTCTTTGTGGTAGAATCGCTGCGCGAGTAAGGAGTGACGATGGAACTACGTGATTACCTGCGTATCTTGCGTAAGCGCTGGTGGATTATCCTCCTGGTCACCGGGTTGACGACGGCGGCAGCGCTGGGCTTCAGCCTGATTCAGACGCCGGTGTACAAAGCCTCGGTGCAGTTGTCGGTCTGGCCGGATCGCATCGATAACGGCGCGCAACTGGCGGCCAAGGCGCTGCTGAGGGCGTTTGCCGCGTTCGCCGATTCCAACGACTTCGCCAACAAGGTGATCCAGGACCTGCAACTGGACATGGAGCCTCAAACGCTCAACGACAAAGTGACGATCGAATCGATAGACGAGGACTTCATCATCCAGATCGATGTGCTCGACGCGGATGGCGAGCAGGCCAAGAGTATCGCCAACAAGTGGGCCGAGGAATTCGTGATATGGCGGGGTCAGGCCAACCAGACACAGCGTAAAGAAGACCGCGTGTCGGCGACGATCCGAGAGCGAGTCGAGACTTACAGCAAGTTCCGCCCACAGACGACGTTGAACACCGCCGCCGGCGGCATCATCGGCCTGATGCTGGGCGGCGTGATCGTCTTGGCGCTGGAATGGATCGAATCGGGTGTGCTGCGCACGCCGGAAGACGTGGAGCGCGCGATGGGCATGACCGTGCTCGGCGCGATCCCACAGACGAAGTGAACCGCCGAGACGCAGAGAGCGCAGAGAGTCATGCCATTGAACTCAGCGCTCTCGGCGCCTCTGCGGTGAGAGGCTCACCGATGACCCACAAGACTCTCGTGACGTTATCTGACCCGCGCTCGCCGATCGCCGAAGCCTATCGCACGCTGCGCACGAACATTGAATTCTCCGGGCTTGATCGGTCAATTCACACGTTACTGGTCACCTCGCCCGCGCCGAGCGAAGGCAAGTCCACGACGCTGGCGAACCTGGCCGTGGCGATGGCGCAGGCCGAGAAGAAAACGATCCTGGTGGATGCCGATTTGCGCCGGCCCAGCCTGCACACGATCTTCGACGTGAGCAACGAAACCGGCCTGACGACGATGCTGCTCGACGCGAAGGCGATGCAGAACCCGCCGCTGCAAGACATCGGCGTGCCGAACCTGTGGCTGCTGCCGTCCGGCCCGCTGCCACCCAACCCTGCCGAACTGCTCGGCTCGAAGCGGATGGATGCTGCACTGGCGACCCTGAAGGCGCGTGCCGACATCGTGTTGTTTGATGCGCCGCCGGTGATCGCTGTGACCGACGCGGTCGTGCTGGGCACACGCCTCGACGGCGTGCTGCTCGTCGTCGGCGCAGGGCAGACCAAGCGCGAGCACGCCCGGCGCGCCAAAGAACTTTTGGAAAAGGTGAAGGTGCGCGTGATCGGCGTCGCGCTCAACAACGTCAGCCTGGACTCGGCGCTGGGCGGTTACTATTCCGGTTAGCAAACCGCCCCACAATCCAACTGACCAACCAAAGGGCACTCGCATGAAAGCTCTCATCCTCAGCGGCGGCAAAGGCACACGCCTGTACCCACTCACGTTCACCAGCGCCAAGCAACTGATCCCGGTCGCCAACAAGCCGGTGCTCTTCCGCGTCATCGAAGCCATTCGTGACGCGGGCATCACCCACATCGGCATCGTCACCGGCGATACCGGCCCGGAGATTCGTGCTGCGGTCGGCGATGGCGGACGCTGGGGCGTCAACATCGCCTTCATTCCACAAGAAGCGCCGCTGGGGCTGGCGCACGCGGTGAAGATCAGCCGTGACTTCCTGGGCGATGATCGCTTCGTGATGTTCCTGGGCGATAACGTCATTCAGGGCGGCATCAGCCCGCTGCTGCGGCAGTTTGCCACCAGCGACTCCAACGCGCAGATCGTCCTGACGCGCGTCGCCGAGCCGCAACACTACGGCGTGGCCGAATTGGAGAACGGTCGCATCAAGCGCCTGATCGAGAAGCCCCAGCAGCCGCCGACCAACCTGGCGCTCGTCGGCATTTACATGTTCGACCAGCACGTCTTTGAAGCGGTCGAAGCGATCCAGCCGTCGTGGCGCGGCGAGCTGGAAATCACCGACGCGATTCAATATTTGGTCGAGAAGAACTACGCCGTCTATCCGTACATCCACGAAGGCTGGTGGATCGACACCGGCAAGGCCAAAGACTTGTTGGCCGCCAACAGCCTGGTGTTGCAAGAGCTTGCGCCGCGCATCGACGGCCAGGTGGACGCGCACTCGCAGATCGAGGGACAGGTGACGATCGAAAAAGGCGCGGAGATCATCAACAGTCGCATTCGCGGGCCGGCGATCATCGGCGAAGACACGCGCATTGTCGATTCGTTCATCGGGCCGTTCACGTCGATCTATCACCACTGCTTGATCGAGAAAAGCGAGGTCGAGCACTGCATCGTGCTGGAGAACACACGCATCGTTGACATCCCGGCGCGCGTGGCAGACAGCCTGATCGGGCGCAATGTAGAAGTGACGCGCTCTCCAATCAAGCCCCGCGCCGTGAAAATGACGCTGGGCGATCACAGCAAAGTCGGTATCCTGTAGCGCCGCGAGGTGAAGGAAAACCATAGATTTCTTAGTGCTCTTTGTGTCCTTTGCGGTTCAACTGCGCAACTCCCATTTGTTTTGACATTCCACCGAGCATGTGGTAATCTATCGCCACCTAGCTCCCTAGATATGGTGTCAGATTATATCGAACGACCGAACTTCCAGGCGATTCTCTTTCCGCGTGGATGTTCGTTTTTTAGGCGGGGGTTTCACCGGGGCGGCCAGGCCCTGGGGTTACACCGTTTGGAGGAGACTCAAATATGTCCGATGTGTCGCGCTTAACCGGGACGGTTCGCTGGTTCAGCCGGGTGAAAGGCTACGGCTTCATCAAGCCCGACGACAGCGAAAAAGATGTGTTCGTGCATTACTCGGCTATCGTCGGCGAAGGCTATCGCAATCTCGACGAAGGCCAGCGCGTGGAGTTCATCATCGAGGAAACGACGAAAGGCCCCCAGGCCGCACAAGTCGTCGGGGTTTCCGGGAACGCCTAAGCGCATTGGCTGACCACGCACCGGCGGTGCGTGAACCGCGATTGGCCAACTGAATAGGTCGATGCCCGAATCGGCCAAGGGATCGGGTCGGCAGTATTGCACGTCGATGCCACACGCGGCGCGGACGCTTTGGCAAGTTGACAGGCGAATCGAAGCGTGCTATAGTCGCATCGGTATGTGGCATCGAAGTATCCGATCATCTCAATGATCGATCAAGCCGCCAGGGGAGGGACGCCATGGGCGGCTTTTATTTGCGTCTGAGCGGGGCGCATCTGACGAACTTATGCAGAGGCAATCTTATGGATAATCGTTTACGCGGCACGGTTCGCTGGTTCGATGGCTCGAAAGGCTACGGCTACATCCAGCCGGAGAAGGGCGCAGAAGTGTTCGTGCACTACACCGCCATCGCCGACAAAGGGATGAAAATGCTCAGCCCGGGCCAGCGTGTCGAATTCACCGTGACCGAATCGTACCGTGGGCCGCTGGCACTCGATGTTGTTCGTGTCTAGCCGCCGCGCGAGGCTCCAACCACATACGCACCGGAATCGCCCCGCCGGATAGCTGCCGCCGGGGCGGTTTGTTTATTGACCTCACCCTCACCCCGGCTCACCGCACCGCGCTGCGCGCAGCGCAGTGCGGTGAGCCGGGGATGAGATGAGGTAAGGAGTATCTATGGCATCACCTTTACGCATCCTGCCCATCGGCGGGTGCGGCGAAGTCGGCAAGAACATGACGGTGATCGAGTACGGGCGCAATGTCCTGATCATCGACGCCGGGATCATGTTCCCCGAAAACGACATGCTGGGGATCGATTTCCTCATCCCCGACTGGCAATATCTGCGCCAGAAGAGAGAGCAGGTTCGCGCGATCGTCGTGACGCACGGCCACGAAGACCACACCGGCGCGCTGCCCTACCTGCTCAAAGAGATCAACGCGCCGATCTACGCCACGCGCCTGACGCGCGGCCTGATCGAAATCAAGCTCAAGCAGCACAAGCTGCTCGATCAGGTCAGCCTGAACACGATCGCCGCCGGAGACGCGCTGACGCTCGATCCATTCCACATCGAGTTCTTCCGCGTCGCGCACTCGATCCCGGATTGCGTCGGCCTGGGCCTCACCACACCCGCCGGGCTGGTCGTCCACACCGGCGACTTCAAGTTCGATCACACGCCGGTCGACGGCAAGCCGACGGACTTTGCCAAGCTGGCCGAGTTCGGCGGGCGCGGTGTGCTGGCGCTGCTGTCAGACAGCACCAACGCCGATCAGCCGGGCAACACGCCGTCCGAGCGCGTGATCGACGAGGCCTTCGACCGCGTCTTCCGCGAGGCCAAAGGCCGCATCCTCGTCGGCACATTCGCCTCGCTGATCTCGCGCATCCAGCAGGCGGCCAATGCGGCCATGCGCTACAACCGCAAGATGGCGATCGCCGGGACGAGCATGGCCGAAAACGTGCGCATGGCGCAGAAACTCGGCTATCTCAGTTTCCCGGACGATCTGATCGTCCGCCTGGACGAGGCGGTGCGCATGCGCCCGCGCGACGTGGTGATCATGGCGACCGGCACGCAGGGTGAGCCGTCGTCGGTGCTGGCGCGCGTGGCAAACGGCGAGCACAGCCAGATCAAGATTCTGCGCGGCGATACGATCATCATGTCCTCGCACCCGGTGCCGGGCAACGAAGAGATGGTGCACCGCACGATCAACCGGCTCTTCCAGCGCGGCGCGGAAGTGCTGTACGATCCCATCGAGCAGGTGCACGTGTCGGGTCACGCCTCCCAGGAAGAGCAGAAGTTGATGCTCAACCTGGTCCGGCCGCAGCACTTCATCCCCATCCACGGCGAACTCCGCCACCTGCACGCCCACGCGCGCCTGGCGCGCCTGGTCGGCGTCGATGCGCAGAATACCTTTGTCATCGAGAATGGCTACCCGATCGAGTTTCACGACGGCGAAGCGCGCATCGGCGAGCGCGTGGCGGGCGGCTACGTCTACGTCGATGGATCGGGCGTCGGCGACATCGGGCCGAGCGTGCTGCGCGAGCGCGAGCTGCTGGGGCGCGACGGCTTCGTCATGGCGATCATCCACCGCGAGCCGGACAGCGGCCGCCTGCTCGATACGCCGGAGATCGTCACGCGCGGGTTCATCTATCAGAAGGAAGCCGAAGACCTGCTGGCTGGCGCGACGCAGACGATCGTCAAGCTGGTCGAGTCCAACGCCCACGCCGGCGAAGAGGCCATCCGCGACAAGATCGAAAAGGCCCTGCGCGAATACCTCTATAGCGAGACCAAGCGTCGCCCGATGATCATGGCCGTCGTGCGCGACGTGTAGCGAAGGATTTCACCGCAGAGGGCGCGGAGAGCGCAAAGAAATCAAAACCTCTGCGCGCCTTCGGCGTCTGCGTTCTTTGCGGTTTATAATCACACGCGATGGCCGATCACGATCCCTGGGAATCAGCCTACAGTCACCTGGATTCGCCCCGCCCGCCCAATACGCACCTCGTCGCGGCTCTGGCCCGGCTCGACGTGAAACCGGGTCACCGAGCACTCGACCTGGGTTGCGGATCGGGGCGACATTTACCGCTGTTGGCGCAACGTGGACTCCGGCCCACAGGCGTCGATCTATCGCCCGCCGCGCTGGTCGCGTCGCATCGACTCGCCCCCGGTATTCCCCTGGCGCAGACTTCCGCCGACACGCTACCTTTTGCCGATGAAGCGTTCGATCTGATCGTCGCGTGGGGCGTGTTGTTTCACCTGCATCCCGATCGCCTGCTCGACGCGCTGCGCGAGATTCGACGGACGCTCTCGCGCGATGGCACGGCGATTCTGCACGCACTCGATCCGTCCGACTGGCGGCGCGATCCCAACGCCGGGCCGGAGCATCGCCGTGCGATCGCCAGTCGCTTCATGTCCGGCGTGCTCGACTCGTTCTACACGCCGGAAGAGATCGCCGCGATGCTCGCCCCCCACTTCGAGACCGTCTCGCGCGAACTCGTCCACACGCAGCACGACTACGGCCTCAGCGTCGAGTGGGTGATCGTCGTTCATCCACGAAGTCACACGAAGAGACACTAAGAGTGTGTCTTAAAACCGTCACCGCGAGCCGCCGCAGGCGGCGTGGCGGTCTTGTGCGCAGCGATTGCTTCGTCGCTTTGCTCCTCGCAATGACTTTTAAGACAGGCTCTAAGAATAACTTCGTGCAACTTCGTGTATCTTCGTGGATCAACACATGAAAGTCTCCCTCATCTTCACCGTCAAGAACGAAGCGGAGAGTATCCGCGCGCTGCTCGACTCGATCGCGGCGCAGACCCACCTGCCCGACGAGGTGATCGTGTGCGACGGCGGCTCGACCGACGGCACGCTCGACGCCCTCCGCGCCGAGAGCCGATTGCCAATCCGCATCGTCGAGCAACCAGGCGCGAACATCTCGCAAGGACGCAACGCGGCCATCGAGGCGGCATCGGGCGAGATCATCGCCTCGACCGACGCGGGCGTGCGGCTCGACCCCGACTGGCTGAAGCACCTGGCTGCGCCTTTCGAGCGCGATCCGCAAACGAGTGTCGTCGCCGGGTTCTTCTTGCCCGCACCTCAAACGGCATTCGAAGTAGCGCTGGGCGCGACGGTGCTGCCCGAGCTGCGCGACATCCGCCCGGAAACATTCCTGCCGTCGAGCCGAAGCGTGGCTTTCCGAAAAGAAGCGTGGCGAGCCGTGAAGGGTTACCCGGAGTGGCTCGACTACTGCGAGGACTTGATCTTCGATTTCGCGCTGCGAGAGAAATACGGCCCGCTCGCGTTTGCCCCGCAGGCCATCGCCCGCTTTCGCCCGCGCCGATCGCTGCGCGCGTTCTTCAAGCAATATTACCTGTACGCGCGCGGCGACGGCAAAGCGAATCTGTGGCTGAAGCGACACCTGATTCGGTACGGCACTTATGTGGCTGCCGTGCCGGGGATCGCGCTGCTGGGCGCGAAGGTCAGCCCGTGGTTTTTACTGCTGTACTTGATCGGGGGAGCCGCTTACATGCGCCCGCCGTATCGGCGCTTGTGGCCGAAGTTGCGCGCGATGACTGTCGCGGATAAGGTGAAGGCCGTGGCGCTCGTTCCCGTCATCCGCGTCGTGGGCGACGTGGCGAAGATGATCGGGTATCCGGTCGGGGTGATGTGGCGCGCGAAAAACCGTCAGAGCCTGTCTGAAAAGCCGCCAGATTAACCACCAAGACACGACCCCGCAGAAAGATGCGGGGCAAGCGACACCAAGAAACACCAAGGAAACCTTAGTGGTGGTTAATAATTCGGGCCTTAGCGGTGTGCCGTGACTCCGACCTGCTCGCACATCTCGAGGATGGGGCAAGCCGAGCAGCGCGGAAGATTTCCCGTACAGACGTGCTTGCCGAAAGGCACGAGCAGCCGGTTGATCTCGACCCAATAACGGAGCGGGAGTTCGGCTTCGAGAGCGGCCAGCGTCCGCTCCGGCGTCGAAGCGCTCACGTAACCCCAGCGATTCGCCACGCGGTGGACGTGAATATCCACGCTGATAAATGGCTCGCCGCAAGCGATGCCCAGCGCCAGGTTCGCACACTTCGGGCCGACACCCGCGAACGAGAGCAAGACCTCGCGATCACACGGTAACTTCTCCTCAAACTCGTCGACGATGCGTTGTGCGATAGCTTTAATCTGCGGCGCTTTACGCTCGTGAAACGAACTCTCGCGGATTAGCGTGTCGACCTCCTCGACCGAGAGCCGGCCGATCTCATCCGGCGTGCGCGCGCGCTCGAATAACCGGCGCGCGGCGGGAAGCGTCACTTCGTCGAGCGTTCGAATTGAGATGATGCAGGCGATGAGCTGCTCGAAGAGCGAACTGAACCCCTGCTCCGCCAGCTCGAACATCGCCGCCTTCGGAAAAGGGCGAACCGCAGTCCGAATGAGACCAACAGCCTGATCGATGTCAAACGATTGCTTGGGCACCGACCGCATCCTTTAGAAGTGCCATCACCCCGCCAGCTCGGCCACCAGCACATCCAACGCCAGCACGTCGCTCATCTCGCCGGTCTTGATGCCGACATCCAGGTCGAGCAGGTGCGAGTAAATCCGTTCGAGTTGCTCCATCGAAAAGTTGCGCGCCTGCTGGCCGATCTTCTCGATCACAAAAGGATGCTGCCCCAACGCTTTCGCCATCTCCGGCGCGGGCAGGCTCTTCTCTTGAAGTTCTTTCACCTGAATGAGGAGGCGGAACTGCCGCGTGATCATCGCCAGCAGGCCAAGCGGGTTCTCGCCCAGGTCGAGCAAACGGTGCAGTTCGCGCATCGCGCGTGTGCCGTCGCGCCGGCCCAGCGCGTCGACCAGGTCGAAGACGTTGGCCTCGAATGACGCCGACACCAGTCGCGTCACATCTTCTTCCTGG
>DATBWU010000072.1:0-11262 GCA_036514635.1 Anaerolineae bacterium
CGCCCTCGCGGAAGACCATGAAGAAGACGAACGCCAACAGACCCCAAGCCTGTCGCCTGGTCTGAACAGCGGGCGCGGTGAGCGACCCCAATCGGCCCTCGACGTGCTGCCGCATACCGCGCGCGGCGCGCCACATCCATACCACGAGGCTGAACACCAACACGGCGGCAACCGCAAACAGCGTGCCTTCGAGCACTTCGTTCTCCGGGTCGAACCCGATCAGGCTGAAGACGATCGCGCCCACGACACTCGCCAACGCCGCCAGGCCCAATCCGGCGTACACCCAGCGGCGCAACGAGGCCCGCCCTGCCCGGTTGAGGTAGGTCAGCACCAAGCCAATCACCAGCGCGGCTTCCATTCCTTCGCGCAACGTGATCACAAAGGCTTCCATCGGCATCTCCTAACCCGGACGAGCCGGAGCCAACAAGGGAACTAACCGCCGAGAACGCAGAGAACGCTGAGCATCCCTAAAAATCTCTGCGCTCTCTGCGCACTCTGCGGTGAAATCTTTGCACAAAAAGCAAAGACTTCAGAGGTGAGGTACTAATCGCTGGCCGTCTTGCGTTTCGCCATGCACGACCGACAGTATCCTTCGAGGCAGATGCAGGCGTGCGAAATGTCCAGTCCCAGCTCACGCTGAAGTTCGGCGCGCATCTGCTTCACCCGCTGGCTCTGAAACTCGATCACTTTGCGGCAGCCCAAACAGGTGAAGTGGTGATGCTCGGGTGCGCCGACCGGCTCGTAGTATTCGCGGGTGTGATTGCGGGCCAGGTAACGCTGCTCGATCAGCCCCATGTCCTTCAGGACGGCCAGGGTGCGGTAGACAGTGGCCAGGCTGATCTGGGGGTCTTTCTCGCGGACGCGCTGGTAGATGGCTTCCGCATCCAGGTGCTCGGGGCTGGTTTCGACGACTTCCAGCACCAGCTCGCGCTGCGGGGTGACACGATGACCGGTCGCGCGCAGTGTGTCGAGCGTCTTGGCACGAGATGGCATAGGGGACATTCCCGAATCTGTAATTGCGACTCATTCGCAGTTGCGGAGTCAGTCTATGGCGTGTGGCGCGCGCCGGTCATGTGGGGAAGATCACGTTGCACGAGGACGAATGTAACCTGGATGGGGCGGCGAGGAGGGCATCGTGCGAACAACCAGGCCATTTGGCGTATACACTCCGGCGGCTGCCACTAACCTCAATCACGAGGAAATCTCATAGCGCGGTCTCCTACCGCAACCAGACGGTTGACCACGGATGACACGGATTACACGGATGTTTTGCGGTAATCATCTGTGACATCCGTGGCTCGAAATCTTCGCGGTCGTGATAGTTTCGGCGGAGTAATACTATAGCGCGGTCTCCTACCGCAACCAGACGGCTGACCACGGATGACACGGATTACACGGATGTTTTGCAGTAGTCGTCTGTGACATCCGTGGCATCCGTGGTTCGAAATCTTCGCGGTCGTGATAGTTTCGGCGGAGTAATACTATAGACAAGAATTGCCACGTTGAACAATTTATAGGGATGCGCTGCGCCTTCAAGCACCTGCTTCTGCTCGGTGATGGCGGTGAGCACGACTTCCAGCGGCGAACCTTTGAAATCGTTCCCAAACGTGCCGGCGGCGACGCGTACGCGTGTCCACCGTGTCGCGCACGCCGCGCCGGATCGCGCGGAAGGCTTTCATCCGCTGTTCGCCGCCCACGAACCAGGTGTTGTACACCGACTCCGGGTCAGACTTGTAGCGATCAATCAACTCGACCAAGGCCATGCTGTCCATCGCGCGTCCTCCTAATTCACTGCGCTAGTACATCGCGGCGGAAATACCCCAACGGTTTGTCATGCTGAGCGGAGCGAAGCATCCCGCCCATAGTGCCGAGACTCTTCGCTTCGCTCAGAGTGACAACCATTGGCTCATTTAAGCCCAGGAGCACTAGATTATACTCACAGCTATGCCGGGCCGAAAGTGCCTTTTCTAGTCGCACAGGGCGCCGGCTCAGCCTGGAGTGTTTCGCTTGCGCCAAAAAACGGGCCACTGCTCAAGCCATTTGGCGCGTCGCTCACGTGAGATCGCATCGATCGTCAGCCGGCATGGGTTGGGCTGACTCCTCGCCTGGCCGGACTGGGTAGTCTCATCCCTTCCCCGTGTATCTTTTCCGCGCCAAATGGCCTGTCCATCTTTACGCTATTTGGCACTGTTGCCAGGCGCGATAATCGGGTAGCATCAGCATTGTTGTACACCCGGTGTTCCCTCACTCATTCTCTTGGAGGCAAAATGCCTACTCATAATCACAAGGTTCGCGTGGCCGTCAACGGCTACGGCGTCATCGGCAAGCGCATCGCCGACGCGGTGGTCGCGCAGGAGGATATGGAACTCGTCGGCGTGGCGGATGTCGTCAGCGACTGGCGCATCAAGGTGGCCGTCGAGAAAGGCTACCCGGTGTACGCTTCAACCCCACAGGCTGCCGAGCCAATGCGCGCCGCCGGAATCCCCATCGTCGGGGACCTGGACGAGCTGCTCGGCCGGCTCGATGTCGTCGCGGACGCGACGCCCAAGAAGGTTGCATCGGCCAACCTGGAAAAGTATCGCGCGGCCGGCGTCAAGTCGATCTTCCAGGGCGGCGAGAAGCACAGTCTCACCGGTCACTCCTTCGTGGCGCAGGCCAACTACGAAACCGCGATCGGGCGCGACACCACGCGCGTCGTGTCGTGCAACACCACGAGCATCGTCCGCACTTTGGGCGCGCTGAAGAAGGCCGGGCTGCTCAAGAAGGCGCGCGGTGTGCTGATCCGCCGCGCGACTGATCCGTGGGAGTCCGACCACGGCGGCGTGATGAACACCGTCGTCCCCGAAAGGGTCATCCCCTCACATCAAGGCCCGGACGCGCAGACAGTCGATCCCGATCTGGATGTCGTGACGATCGCCGTCGTGGCGGCGCACACGACCAGCCACCTGCATGCCTGGAGCGTCGAACTGATGCGGCCTGTCACCAAAGAGGAAGTATTGGCTGCGTTTCGTGCCGCGCCGCGCATCGCGTTCCTGCGGATGTCGGATGGCGTCGTTGCGCTCAACAGCACGCTGGAGATGATGGCCGACCTGGGCCGGCCGCGCGGTGATATGTGGGAGGTCGGTCTGTGGGAGGATGGCCTGACTGTGAGCGGCAGCGAACTGTTCTACAATTACCAGGTCTACAACCAGGCCATCGTCGTCCCGGAGACGATTGACGCCGTCCGCGCGCTGACCGGGATCGAGAAGGACGGCCTGAAGTCCATTGCCAAGACCGACAAGGCGCTGGGCCTGGTGCGCGAGTTCGTCGCCGCGCGAGAGCTGGCGACGGCGTGACGCATGGCAGTGCATGTTGAGATTTCAGTTGATCAAGAGAAGGAGCCAAGGATGAGCGAACACAAAGGCACGATACTGGTTACCGGCAGCAGCGGCAGGATCGGCTATCCCCTGGCAAAGCGGTTGGCAGAATCTTATAACGTCGTCGGCTTTGACCGCCGCGCGCCATCGCATCCCCCGCCCAGCGCCGAATGCTTGTACGTGGACCTAACTCTCGATGAAAGCCTGCGCCGCGGGCTGCAAGCCATCCGCGAGCTGCACGGCAGCCGTATCGTCTCCGTGGTTCATCTCGCCGCCTATTACGATTTTTCCGGCGCGCCGAGTCCTCTCTATGAAAAGGTCACGGTGCGCGGCGCCGAGCGCCTGCTGCGCATGCTGCAGGATTTTGAGGTCGAGCAGTTTATTTTTTCCAGCACCGACCTGGTGTACGCACCCTCCGCGCCCCGACAGCGCATCAATGAAGATTCGCCGCTCCAGCCCAAGTGGCCCTATCCGCAGTCGAAGGTCAAGACCGAGCAGGTCATCCACGCCGAACGCGGCAAGATTCCCGCCGTCATCCTGCGCATCGCCGGCGTCTACGATGACCTGTGTAATTCTATTCCGCTGGCGCAACAGATACAGCGCATTTACGAGCACGATATCACTGCGTATCTCTTTCCTGGCGAGGTCTCTGCCGGTCGCCAGGCGTTCGTGCATAACGAAGACGTGGTGGACTCGATCGTGCTGGCGGTCGCACGTCGCAAGGAACTGTCGCCCGAAGTGACGCTGCTCATCGGCGAGCCCGAATCGCTCAGTTATGATGAACTACAGCGCGTCTTCGGGCGTCTGATCCACGATGTGGCCTGGAAAACGTACTCTCTCCCCAAGTTAGTGGCCAAAATGGGTGCGTGGGCACAGGAGAAACTACCCCTGAACCGACCGCCCTTTATCAAACCGTGGATGATCGACCTCGCCACCGACAATTTCGAGCTCGACATCACGCGTGCCCACACGATCCTGGGCTGGGAGCCCAAGCGCTCGCTGCGCGACACGCTGCCGAAAATGATATCAGCACTCAAAGCCGATCCGCTCGCATGGTACCGCGAGAATGAGATCAAGCCGCCGCTTTGGTTGCGCGAACTGGCGCCCCTTGGTGATCAGGCGAAAGAGATTGAGCCTCATGAATTGATGCGGTTGGGCGAAGAGGTGCGGCGTGCGATCACGATGCCCAGTCCAATGGCGATGCCCGGTCCATCGGAGCACATGAAAGGATCTGAACATGGCAAAGCATGATATGACAAACATCGATGATTCGAACGCAGGCAACAATGGCTCAATGGCAATGAACATGAGCGAGTCTGACCAAGGCGATGATGGCGTGCGCGCTATAGAGTTGCAGCTCAAACAGATGCGCGCGCAGCAAAGGCAGTTGGAACAGGCATACCAACGCGAAGTGGCCGCGCAGAAAAAAGAAGACGCCAGGGCGCGCGAGCTGATGGAGCGCGACCCGCGTGGGCACATCCAGATGATGAAGATGGAGCAAGAGCATCGGCAGTTGGCGCTCGAGCTCCCACGCATGTTGTTGCAGCGCGAAGCGCAAGTCTACCAAGAACTACAGAGCGCCCAGGAGGCGACAAAAGCCAGAACGCCCGAGGCCGGCAAAATGATGGGGGAGATGGTGGCCATGGCGCGTTGGTCGCAGATTCCGCTGCTTGTGCTGGGCTTATGGTTGATCGTCAGTCCATTCTCATTCGGCTATCGCAGTGTACCGCTGATCTGGAGCGACATGATCAGCGGGATTCTGGTGATAGCGCTCGCGGTGATTGCCTTTCGCACGGGACGCGCCTGGGCCGCTTGGGCGAATACATTCGTGGGCTTATGGCTGGCTTTCGCCCCGCTCGCCTTCTGGGCGCCGGACGCCGCCGCGTACGCAAACGATACCTTGGTGGGCATGCTCGTGATTGTATTTGCCGTACTTATCCCGATGGTGATGACAATGCCGGGTCCCGAAGTTCCACTCGGGTGGTCGTACAACCCGTCGACCTGGCTGCAGCGCGCGCCTATCCTGGCGCTCGCCCTCTTGAGTTTTTTCTTGGCGCGATACATGGCTGCGTTCCAATTGGGTCATATCTCCTGGGTGTGGGATCCGATTTTTGGCAACGGCACGGTTCAGGTTCTCACCTCCACCGTCTCGAAATCCTTTCCCATCTCCGATGCGGGACTGGGCGCGTTCACCTATCTCGTCGAACTCCTGTCGGGCTTTATGGGCGACCCGCGCCGTTGGCGCACGATGCCGTGGATGGTGGCTCTCTTTGGCTTTATGGTGGTGCCGCTCGGCATCGTCAGTGTCGGGCTGATTATGTTGCAGCCGGTGATGGTGGGCGCGTGGTGCACGGCGTGTCTCCTCTCCGCGCTCTTTATGTTGCTGATGGTGGCACTCTCGCTCGACGAAGTGATTGCAATGCTCCAGTTCTTACGGCAGACCCGTCGCGCCGGCAAATCTGTGTGGCGCACCTTCTGGCTCGGCGGCGACGCTCTGGGGGACAACCTGACGCCGCGCCGCCCAGAGACGACTCAACCGCGCGAGATGTTCTGGGGTATCACGATCCCGTGGAACCTGTTCGTGAGCGCAGCCTTGGGCGCGTGGCTGATGGTTGCGCCCGCCGTCTTTCAAACCCAGGGCCAGGCGGCACACAGCGATCACATACTCGGCGCGCTGGTCGTGACAGTTGCCATCATCGCCTGTGCGGAAGTGACCCGTGCTGCGCGTTTTATCAACATCGCGCTGGCGCTGGGCATAATCGTGCTGCCGTGGCTGCTCGGCGGTGGAACGCTGGCGGCTGGCTTGAATGACCTCATCATAGGCGCGCTCTTGATTGTGCTGAGCATCCCGCCGGGCAAGATTAAGAACACGTATCACGGTTGGAATCCACTGATCGTGTAAACGCTTGAATGGAGGCTCGCATCCCAAGCTGGCGCGATCAGGGGTGCGCCTTGTGATCGCTCTATCTGAATCATGCCAAAAGGAGCTGCCCATGCTAGAACAACACGTTGTTCCCGTTCGCGTCGAGGAGCACCTGGACGCACTCCCCCCAGAAGCCCACGGCATGCCGGTGAATCTCTACCACACCGACCGCTATCTGGTAACCAACGCTGGCCTGCCCCGCTGCCTGCCGGATAAAGTCCACGTCTTCGTGGCTCCTGGCAAGATGCTGATCCGGGCCGAACGCCATCCGGGCGAACAATCCACCCGCGAGGAGCGCGTCTACATTCTTTCGGAACTGCCGGATGGCGCCGTCGGCCGCGTGCTCGACCTGCCCCTAGGGGAGTGGGCGTACGACGACGCCAAGGCCCACTTCGCCAATGGCCTACTCACCGTCTCCATTCCCACTCAGACGTGGGCCAAATACCTGCGTCAGACGCACGCGGCATAAGCAGAAAGGAAGAGTGCAATCCAGTGACCGCCACGAACATCCTGGACACAAGGGAACCGCGAGCACGGCGTTGGGCGCGTTGCTTTCGCACTCGCGATTTGAAAAGAGATAGAACAATGACGACACATCCTGCACTGAACGCGGTTAACCCGGCCACGCGAAAGACGATTGGAAGGGTCGGGGCCGTTCATCGGGCCGGCTGCGTATGAACGGGCCTGACGAAGCGCCACCGACCGCGCGAAGCCCCGCCAGCACTAGCCCACTCCCATTCGAACTGCGGCGACTCGGCGTCATCATGGAGCCCGAAGCAGGCAACCCGTACGAGGTCGAAGGCGTGCTGAACCCGGCCGCGGTTCGAGGCCCGGATGGTGAGCTCTACTTGTTCCCACGGCTGGTGGCCCGCGGCAACTACTCGCGTATCGGTATTGCCCGGGTGCGCTTCAACGCGGACGGCGACCCGGTTGGGGTCGAGCGACTTGGGATCGCGCTGGAGCCGACAGCGGCGTACGAGCTGCGAGCGGATGGTGGTGGATGTGAGGACCCCCGTATCACATTCGTTGAGCCACTGAAGCGCTACGTTATGACCTATACCGCATTCTCGCCCAACGGACCGAGAATCGCGCTCGCAGTGTCCGATGATCTCTTCCACTGGCAACGCTTGGGGCTGGCCACGTTCGAGCCATATGACGGCCTGGAATTCAACGGGGTCAACAACAAGGACGCCCTCGTCTTCCCCGTCGCGGTGTCTGATCCGGACGGGCGGCCCGCGATGGCCATGATCCACCGGCCCCTCTTTCCCGGTACCGACCCGCGGGAAACGGCGACCGAGCCGGCGACCAGGACGATCGAACTGGACCGCGAGAGCATCTGGATCGCCTACTGCCCGCTCGAGAGGGTCGAGGATCATCTCCACCACCTTTGCCACTTTCACTCGCATCACCGGTTGGCGGCGCCGGCCGCCCCATGGGAGCGCCTGAAGATCGGCGGTGGGGCTCCGCCGATTCTGACACCAGACGGCTGGCTGGTGATCTACCACGGCGTGGCGGGGACGCGGGTCGGGGATGGCGAAGTGCGCGGCCTGCGCTATTCCGCCGGCGTGCTCGTGCTGGATCGGCGCGATCCCCGCCTCATCCGCTACCGCTCGCCGACACCGATTCTGGAACCCGAGCTACGGCAGGAGCGCGAGGGCGCGGTGGCCGAAGTCGTCTTCCCAACGGGCGTAGACCGGCGGTCAGACCTGGGCCTCCCGAGCCGGGTTGACATTTACTACGGGATGGCCGACAGCCGAATCGGCGCGGCGCGCCTCGATGTGCCCATCCTGCCGTCCGACATCACGAGCGCCTCAAGCCGGCACCCGCCAATGTGTGAAAACCGGTCATATCCGCCAAGGAGAAAAATTTCATGAAAACTACGGTCATCCATCTGGAAGGTATCGAATCGGTGCTCTCGCCGGCGGGGGTCGAGAAACGCCTGTGCGAGCACCCCGGCATCCACAAAGTCGAAACGAACTTCATGACCGGCACGGCCACGGTGTATCACGACGCGTCGGTGACGCTGGCCGACATCAAGCGCTATGTGGCCGAGTGCGGTTATGGCTGCTCGGGCGAATGCTTGCCGGCGCACGTGTGCGAGCCGGGTGATCCCCCTGATGCGGTCATGGCACATGCAGGGCACGAGGTGGCCGCCGCAGCCGACTCTCACGCGGGTCATGCTATGCCGGCTGTAAAAAGAGACGAACATGCCGGCCATGCTATGCCAACGCCTGAAGCCGACGCGCACGCGGGGCATGTTATGCCTGCCGCGCCTCCCTCCCCCGCGCCCGGCGCGCACGCGGGGGCCGGGGGTGAGGGCCACGCTGAGCGCGAAATGGCTGCCGGCGAAATGGCGGCGATGGCCCATGAAATGGGGCACGGCGGCGGCATGAGCATGGAAGCGATGGTGCGCGACATGCGTAACCGCTTCCTGGTCTCGTTCATCCTCGCCATCCCGATCTTCCTGTACTCGCCACTGTTCACGGACGTCTTTAAGGTTCAACTGCCTCAGCCGTTCGGGCTGTCCAACGAAATGATCTCGTTCCTGCTGGCGACGCCGGCTGTGTTATACGGCGGCTGGGTATTCTACGCTGGCGCGTGGCACGGGCTGAAGAACCGAACGCTGAACATGGCGGTGCTCGTCTCGCTGTCCGTCCTCGCTGGTTATATCTTCAGTGTGGCGGCCACGTTCTTGTTTGAAGGCGAAGTGTTCTATGAGGCGGCGGCGCTGCTGCTGGCCTTCGTGCTGTTCGGCCACTGGATGGAAATGCGCGCCCGTTCCGGCGCATCGCAGGCGATCCAGGCGCTGATGAATCTCGCGCCGCCGCAGGCCGCCGTCATTCGCAATGGGCAGCCGGTCGAGATACCCACCTCTGAGGTCGTGGTCGATGACGTCGTCCTCATTCGCCCTGGCGACAAAATCCCGGTGGACGGTGTGCTCGTCGAGGGTGAGTCGAGTGTCGACGAATCGATGATCACCGGCGAAAGCCTGCCGGTCAAGAAGGAGGTCGGCTCGACCGTGATCGGCGCGACGATCAACACGACGGGCACGTTCAAGTTCCACGCGACGAAGGTCGGCGCGGATACCGCGCTGGCGCAGATCGTCAAGCTGGTGCAGGTGGCGCAGAACTCGAAAGCGCCCTCGCAGCGACTGGCCGACCGGGCGGCGCAGTGGCTCGTGGCGGCTGCGGTCGGGATCGGCCTGGCGACGTTCTTCGGCTGGTATTTCCTCGGCGGATCGGTTATCCCGGCAAGCACGGATAAATTCGTCTGGGCGCTGACGATGGCGATCACCGTCGTCGTCATCGCCTGTCCCGATGCGCTCGGCCTGGCAACGCCGACCGCCATCATGGTCGGCACGGGTCTCGGCGCGCAGAACGGCATCCTGTACAAGAACGCCACCGCACTGGAGCAGGCAGCCAAGTTGCAGGCGATCATCTTCGACAAGACCGGCACACTCACCGAAGGCAAGCCGCAGGTGGTAGAGATAGTGACCCGTGATCAGTCGTCAGCGAGCGGTAAGGCTGATCACGGGTCACTGACCACTGACGACTTGCTCAGGCTGGTCGCTTCTGCGGAGCAATCGTCCGAGCACCCCCTGGCGCAGGCCATCGTCGATAAGGCCAAAGCGCAGGATTTGACGCTGGAAACCGCGAGCGGTTTTGAAGCGATCCCCGGTCACGGTATAAAGACGACCATTGCGGGCAAGACGCTGCTGGTGGGTAACCGCAAGTTGATGCGCGACAACAATGTGGCGCTGGATGGACATGGCGAGCACGCCGCCTCGCTCGAAGGCGCGGGGCGCACCGTCGTGTACGCCGCTATCGACGGAAAGTTCGCCGGGTTGATCGCCATCGCCGATGCGGTGCGCCCCAACGCGAAACTCGCCGTCGAAAAGTTGACCGCGATGGGCGTAGAAGTCGCCATGCTCACCGGCGACAACCGCGCTACGGCTGAACGCATCGCCGGCGAACTCGGCATCCAAACCGTCTTCGCCGAAGTGCTGCCGGGGCAGAAAGCCGACAAGGTGAAGGAACTTCAATCACGGGGCAAACTTGTGGCAATGGTGGGTGACGGCATCAACGACGCGCCCGCGCTGGCGCAGGCCGACGTGGGCATCGCCATCGGCGCGGGCACCGACGTGGCCATGGAGACCGCCGACGTGGTGCTGATGAAATCCGACCCCTTCGACGTGATCGGCGCGGTCACGTTAAGCCGCGCGACGCTACGCAAGATGCACCAGAATCTATGGTGGGCAGCCGGTTACAACACCATCGCCTTCCCCATCGCTGCCGGCCTGTTCTACCCGGCGTTCGGGCTGGTGCTGCGCCCGGAGATCGCCGCCATCTCGATGTCCGGCTCGTCGCTGCTGGTGGCCATCAACGCACTGCTACTGAAGCGGACGCGGCTGGAAGGGATCAAGTCGCGCACACAGTAACCTTTACCAAATCTTTACAGATTCTACATCTGGCTTTCACTATGCTCGTCTATACTCCTCAACCGTGGATTCAGGAGAAAAGCTATGAACTACACTATCAGAGCCATTACAGTCGGATTGCTGCTGACTATCGCAGCGTTGGTGCTTAGCGCGTGCGGCACCGTGCCGTCCACACCGATCTATCCGCCCTCTGGCATGCCGGGAACTGGGCCAGGCAGAGGCATGGGCGGAGGCGGCATGATGGGGGGCGGTATGATGGGACAGGGTGGTATGATGGACGGTAACAGTTACGGCCCATACGCCCCAGCCGTCCTGCCCACGCCGATCGACGCCACACCTGTTTCGGTGGATCAGGAGATTCCGATCACGGCCTCGGACTACCGCTTCAAACCGGATCAAATCACCGTGAGGCCCGGCGAGACAGTGCGCCTTGTCGTGACCAACAAAGACGGCACACTGCACAACCTGATCAGCCGGGACGCCGGCATACCCTACTTTGAACTGCCAGGGCGCACGACGCAGACGCTGACATGGACGGCTCCTAT
>DATBWU010000073.1:0-6016 GCA_036514635.1 Anaerolineae bacterium
CGCCTGCCGCTGCGACGAGTTCGGCAACATCGAGTTTGGCTTTCTCTAAGATGTCGAAGTCGACTTTCGCGCGGAAGGCTTCACCGTTCTTGACATCGTAAGTGAAGGGCGTGCAGGCTTTCAGCACCTCGGCGATGATCCGGCCCAGCCGCTCTATCTCCGGTTCTTTCAAGCCGCGCTGCGTGACCCACGGCGTGCCGAGGCGGATGCCCGAGGCCATCGCCGCGCCCGGATCGCCTGGAATCGTGTTGCGATTGCACACGATGTTCGCCAGGTCGAGGATGCGCGCGGCGGCGTCGCCCCTCAACGGCGTGCCGTCTCCGGCTTTCACCGATTTGCAGTCGACGAGCAACAAATGCGAATTCGTGCCGCCATAGGCAATGTGCACGCCGCCCGTCTCGATCGCCTTCGCCAGCGTGACGGCATTCTTGACGATCTGATGTTGCAACTGCCTGTACTGCTCGGTGCGCGCCAGCCGGAACGTAACGGCCATCGCGGCGATCGTGTTGATGTGCGGGCCGCCCTGCTCGCCGGGGAAGACCGCGCGGTCGATCTTGCGCGCGAGATTGGCATCGAGCGTCAAGATACACGCGCCGCGCGGGCCGCACAGTGTCTTGTGGGTGGTGAAGGTGATGACGTGGGCTGCGCCCATCGGCGTGGGGAACGCACCGGCGGCGACCAACCCGGCGACGTGCGAGATGTCGGCCAGCAGGAGCGCGCCTGCCTCGTCGGCGATGGCGCGGAACTTCGACCAGTCGGGCGCCCACGGGTACGAGGTGTAGCCGGCAATGATCAACTTGGGTTTGTGGTGAAGCGCCAGATCGCGGATCCGATCGTAATCCAGTTGCTCGGTCTTCGGATCGACGCCGTACGGCACGATCTTGAAATGCTTGCCGGAACGGTTGATGGGCGATCCGTGCGACAAATGCCCGCCCTCGACGAGCGACATGCCCATGACCGTGTCGCCCTCTTTGAGCAACGCCTCGTACACGGCGTTGTTGGCTGGCGCGCCCGACAACGGCTGGACGTTGACGAAGATGCGCGCCGGGCCGATCGTCGGCGTGGCGAACAGCTCGGCGCAGCGGCGGCGCGCCAGGGCCTCGGCCATGTCGGCGTATTCGGTGCCCTTGTAGTAGCGCGGATCGCCATAGCGGCGGTAATAGCCCAACTGATCATCGTAGTCGAGAATCTCGGCTTCGGTCTGGGTCCGGGTTCGCGCGTCGGGATAACCTTCGGCGTAGATGTCTTGAAACACCGATCCCAGCACCTCGCGCACGGCCTGCGGTGCAGCCGATTCGCTTGGGATCAGGATCAATTTGCGTGCCTGTCGATCGGTTTCGTGCTCGATCAGCTCGGCGATCGCCGGGTCCAGTTCGGCCAGATCGCCACGGAAGAGGAAATCGGACATGGAGGCTCCTTGGCTTGCGCGGGTTAAAACAGAGCAAGAGTTGTATGCTGGCGCGATTGTAACACTGGCAGAGCAGAGGGTCAACGGAGAAATGCTGTGATTATTCACCTCTCACCACGGAGGCACAGAGACACGGAGAAAAGCCGATGTGCTTGCTCCGTGCGCTCCGTGTCTCCGTGGTTTTAACGACGTGGGTGTAATCACCAGAGAAATGCGGCTTCTTCGAGAAGCCCTGTAGCGTGAGTCAGGTCTTATGCCGGGGTGAGGATGTGTTGCGAGAGTTCGTCCATGGCGCGCACGTATGCGGCGCTGCCTCCGGTGGCGTACAGAGGGCGATGCTCGTTGGTCGCGAGTGTCATTTCATTGCCAACGTCCGGGATGCATGCGCTGAGCGTCGTGCCCAACTTCGCTTCGATGTCTGCGCGCGCGGCCTCGTTCGACGGATCGCAGCGATTGAGAATGGGCCACACGCGATGCTCGACCGGGTCGAGGCCCGCCGTGATCTGCGCGGCCCGCTGCACGGCGGCGATGTCGGGCGTCAGCATGCACAGGTTGAATCCGCTGTCCCGATGCGCCAGGAGCGGCCCATTCCAACCGAAGTACGTGCCCGCGTCCACGATCACGTAGCTGGCCTTCGTCACGGCCAGGTCCGTCAGATACGTGGCAGCCTTGCTATCCATCTGCTGGCCGATGCCGAGATCCGATGCGCCGGGGAGGGCCCAGACGCCCGGCGAGAATTCGTGCAACGCCTCCATAAAGGTCGATTCATCCAGCGCATGGATTTTGTCCAGCAGGCGACTGAGCGGCGATGGGGCCTCGATGCCCAGCATCAGCGCGATGTCGCCGAGCGGGCGCTGCCAATCGATCACGATGATTTCCTTCTGCGAAGCCTGGCGCAGGGCGAGCGCCAGGTTGATCGTCAGCGTCGTGACGCCGGCGCCCGCTTTGCTGCCGTACACCATGATCAGTTTGCCCGGTGCGGGCGCGGTAGGGCGGAGGTGCGCCTCGATGCGAGCCACCAGCTCGCCGGCGCGCACCGGCTTGATGATGTAATCGTTACCGCCGCTGCGCAGCGCGTTCATGGTGGACTCGACACTGTCCGCCGCCGTCAGGAAAATGATGGGCAGGGTGCGGCCTTCTGACAAGCGCCGGATGTGCTTGGTGGCCTGCAAGCCATCCATGATGGGCATTGCGATGTCCATCAACACCAGGTCCGGTTTCTGCGTGCGGGCGGCTTCGACCGCGTCTTCGCCGTTGGTCACGGTGAGGACTTGATAGCCGGCCCGCTTCAGGATGAACCCGAGCATATTCTGCAAGCCTTGATCGTCGTCTGCGATTAGGATGGTTTGTCCGGCCACGCGAGGTTTGCCTTGAGAGTGTGCTTCAGACTGCCGTTGTCGAGAGCCTGTCCGGTTTTCTTTGCGTTCTCCCAGCGAGGCTCTGGAGTGGGCGAAGAGGGACTCGAACCCCCGACTTCCTCCTTGTAAGGGAGGCGCTCTAACCAGCTGAGCTATTCGCCCGGCGTGGTTATTTTACCACAGGGTCGCTTAGCCACGGAGACACAGAGACACGGAGAAAGATAATAAGGGACGAAGGGCGAATGAATCGGTCTGTCGTCATTGCGAGCGACACATGCGCCCCGTGGCACTGCGCGCCAGCGCAGTTTAACCCGGAATATCCACTCTTTGTCACGGCGAGTAGTTGCGCGTGATGAGCGGTAAATAGACGAGGCGCGCCATCGACGCGACGGCCGTGCGCGTGACCGGCACGACGCCGCCCGTGACGACGAGCGTGCTGGTCTGGGGCTGCATGAAGCCGAGACCGAGCGTCGGCGTGAGCGCATAGGCGATGAGCACCGATGCATTATCGGTGATGATGCCGCTCCACAGAATGCGTGAGCCATCGAACGTCGGCGCAGGGCCGGACGAGGCCGATAACGATCCCGACAGGAGTGTCATCGATACAGGCAATGTGTCTGTCATGACAATGTTGCCGGTCAGGTTGCCGGTGTTGCTGAGGATCACCGTGGCGCTCACTGGCTGACCCGGCGCGAAGAAAGCCGGCCCGCTCAGCCGCGAGGTCTCCATCACGGCGGCGGGGCCGGTGAGGACGGTCGTGAAAGCGTCGCCCCATTCGCCATTCGAGTACGCTTCCGGGTTGCCCTGTGCGTCGCGCGCCCGGGAGCGGAAGAAGTAAGTGTGACCGTGCGCGCCGTTGAACAGGCTGCTCGTCTGCGTCGTCGCCGTGAGCCACGCCGTCCACGCACCGGCGTATCCATCTTTGAACTGCACGTCATACGAGGCGATGCCGGTGTAGAAATCACCGCCCGTCCAGGATACACTGAAGTTGGTGGGTGAGACATTCGGCAGCGCGTTGACGGTCGAGGCGGGAGCGACACAATCCTGCTCGTTGGTGCCGATGATGAGCGAATCGCCTTCGGTGAAGAGGATCGCCAGATCGCTCAATGGGATGCCGGTCGGGACAGCGAACGTCCGCGGCGTCGCCGGATCGATCGACGCGAAGTCGCGCTTCGCGATCCGGTTACACGTGCTGCGCTGCCACACGCCGACTTGCGTCGCGCCGCGCGCCCGCGTCGAAAACACGCCGAGGTTGAGCACCCCACTGCTCTGCTCGACCTTCAGTGCGGCTTCGGCATTGGCCGCCGTGAAAGCGCCGATGCCGGCAACGGGATACCACGCCTCTTCCCACTCGATCGACTGACCGGCGTCGAGCGAGACCGAATCCCAAAACGTCGGCGCGAGGCCGCCGTGCAACTCGACGTAGGTCGATCCGTCGTCGGTCCAGTTGCCGGGATCGATGGGGTGTGCCCAGCCCATCGCGAAGCCTTTGATGCCGGTCGCGATGGTGCGCGGGAAGACACGCACGACACCCTCGTTCGCCGATGTGTCGTACACGCCGACGAAGTCCCACTGCGCCTGCGGCCTGCCGAAGAAGCCGAACCACTGATCGAAGTTGCCCAGGCGACTCCAATCGACGCCGTTGAAGATCGGCCACGTGATCCACTTGTCCGGCTGCGACGGCGACGGGGCGTAGCCCGGCAGGCGCGAATCGCCGGTCGAATGCACGGTGACGGCATCGATGGGAAAGATGAAGCGCAGGTCGGGGCCGACGGTGTTGTTGGGGCCGGGAGCGAGCATCGCGTTGGCCCACCACTTGAAGTTGAGCACCGTGCTGCGCGCGTTCTCGATCCGGGGGCGGAGGATCAACACGGCGCGATCGTTGGGCAGGAACACATCCACCGCTGCGCGCAATCGATCGGCCTGGGTCGAATCGCGCAGCGTGACGGTGATTCCCGCGCTCGACTGGACAATGGTATAGGCCCACGGGATCGCGCTCTCGTAGCCGTGTTCTTCGACGGGCAGACCCCACTCGATGCCGCCTGCTGCCAGCCACCAGCCCTGCTCCGGTGGTCCCCAGTGCGTCGGCTTGATGACCGGGTTCTGGTACAACTCGTTGTTGCCGGTCGGCTTGAAGATCATCTCGTACACGCGCCCGCCAAGTTCGGGCAAGATGCTCACGCGCAGCCAATCGTTTTCGAGCGTCAGCCGCGTGTAGGCTTTATCGCTCTTGGCCGGCGGCAGGTTGCCATAGTTGGCCCAGTGCAGCGCCGGGTAGGGAATGTTGTACGTGGCGTTGGTCTGCCAGAACAGCGCCTGCGAGTAGTTGTAGGTAGGGATGAGGATCGTGTCAGTGGTGATGGTGGTGACGCCGGATGTGGTATCCATGGTAAGGGCGAGTCTGAGACTCGCCCTTACAGGCGCGGATGGTTGTGCAAGCCAGACGACGAGCGCAACGGCGAGGAGAACAGCGGATAAAGGGACGAGCCGGCGCATGACACACCTCCGGCTTGATTGTACACCCGGCCGGAATCGGGGCGGGTTACAAATAGATGACGGTCAACGGATGTGGCTTTCAACGGACAATCAAGCGGACAAGCGGATACGAGGGTCGATGTCCGTTTTGCCGAAGGCATCCGTTGACAGCCTTATCCGCCCGTCATCTTCGTAGGGTCTGGAGATTTACGCAGCGGACTACTGGATAATCCTGGGCAGGACGATGCCGGTCTGCTTGTCGTACTTGCCCTTCTTGTCTTTGTACGACACCTCGCACTCCTCGTCGGCGAGGAAGAACAGCACCTGGGCAATGCCTTCGTTCGAGTAAATCTTGGCGGGCAGGGGAGTGGTGTTGCTGATTTCGAGCGTGACGTAACCTTCCCATTCCGGCTCGAACGGCGTGACGTTGACGATCAGGCCGCAGCGCGCATACGTCGATTTTCCCACGCAGATCGTGAGCACGTTGCGCGGGATGCGGAAGTATTCGATGGTGCGGCCCAGGACGAACGAGTTGGGCGGGATGATGCACACGTCGCCTTTGAAGTCGACCATCGACTTCGGATCGAAGTGCTTGGGATCGACAATGGCCGAGTGGACGTTGGTGAAGATCTTGAACTCGTCGGCGATGCGGATGTCGTAGCCGTAAGACGACACACCATACGAGATTACGCCGTTGCCGACGCGGCCCTCCTCAAACGGCTCGATCATCCGGTGCTCTTTCGCCATCTTGCGGATCCAATGGTCGGGTTGGATG
>DATBWU010000074.1:0-2051 GCA_036514635.1 Anaerolineae bacterium
GTTTCGCGACATGTTCGCAAACCTCCGCCGCGTGCGGGTTGTAGTGTCCACACACCTTGCACATCCAGTTTCCGGCAGCATCGATATTCGAATCGGGAGGGCGGTTCTCAGCTCGTAATCCCCTGCGAGTCATTCCGCAACCGGCCATCTGACACGGTGCGTCTGGGTCCAGATCATTGAGCGTGTGAATGTGCGACGCTGGCGGTTCGGCCGGCACTTGGTGAAGCTGCATGACTTTTGGTGGCGGCGGCACCGGCCCGAAACCGGGATCAGTTTCGTGTTGAGGCAGCCGCTCGAAAGGTTGATTGCACTTCACTGCCGATTCGGCAGCGGATACGATGAACACCTCTTTGCCTTTCGCCGCCGCATCTCGCATCTGCTCGATGAGCCGCTGTTGGTATCCTTCCGGCGCAGTCTGTGGCGTGAATCCCTCGCTGCCAGCCCATATTTCGTAGACTTCACGGCAGTTAGGGCAGCCGACCGGTTTGGCTGCGCGCCGACAACGCTCGCGGTCGATATCGGCCAGCGCATCCACAAACGCACGTATCGCGGCAGGTGGCACACGGCCTGCTAGCTCGGGGTCATCCTCCATCGGCTCAATGGCCCTGTGAAGGGCGGCCATCACATCGACTGCTCTGTCGAGCAATGCGCGTTCTGTACGCGGACGCATCGTCGGTTCGTGATGTTCCGCTAGATGCCAGTTCTCATTCAACATGTTTTGAATGAGGCAGTAGAGTTCGGTTCGGTCATACTGGCCAGTGTTTTGCAGCGTCGATAGGAACGACATCGCGCGCTGCTGTAGGGTCCGCTCGTTTGTCATCGCTCTAGCCCTCGGCGGTTTGTCGAGTAGATCACGGGTTCTCCACGGCTTCAGCGGCTGGGACATGGGGAGTTAGACGTGAGCGTCGCCAGCTTCCACACGAACGGGATTGCCCACGCCTTTCGCAGGAACTCCACGATCCGCTCCGCGCTCGCCTCGTCGGTTACCCTGTACGGCGCGGGCTGCCATGTCTTGTCGATATTCTCGCGCTTTACCATCAAAATTACTTCGACCATACATCACCCGATGGTTGAACCGCGTCGCACTTACAGCGAGCTATTTTAAGCCCTTTCAGAGACTCCACGCGTTTTACCTCGCGATCTCTGGCCATCAAGTCGGCCGCGAAATTACCGATCTCCCGGCGAGTTGTTTTCTCGTCGTCAACGAGTGCCGCTGTGACGTTTCCGCAGCACTTGGCGACACCAATATAGAAGCTCATGCATCACCCGATGGTTGATCTTGTTCCCAGCCGCTACACGCCGGCGAGCCCGCGAGAATGTCGGACTTTCTGCCCCCGGTCCATCTTGCGCGAGCGCGGCCGCACTTCAGGTATCTGCCAGCGACACCACCCTTCACCGCGATGTGCGCGCACGTCTTGCACGTCTCGCCGGCAGGGCCAGTACCCGGAGGCGCGAAGTATCCCCACGGCTTCACATAGTGCTTGCCCCCTTGCGGTCCGAGCTTGCTGCCCGGCGCTGGCTGATCTGGCGCTTCGCCGAATAGGTCAGTCTTGGTCATGGCTGGGCGGCAGCTCCGAAGGTTCACGCACAATCAGAACGCCTTTCCTGTAGCACGCAGGGTTTCCACAGAAGCGCGCGACGCTCAGCATGGGCAGATGGACGACACGCTTGCAGCCGGGGCAAGTCGCCTTCCAACTGTTCTGAACCACGTCGAGTCCGTCTGCCGTTTTCACTTAGGCGCTTCCTGTGGTTTCACGGTGACCTTCACGACCTTTGCATCATGCCCCAGCGCGATGTGGTGCTCGCATTCTTGCGTGGCACTGAAGTACGAAATCTCATCCCAATTATTCACGCAGACCTTCAGCAAGGTATCTCCTGCGACCACAGCCCAGCAGTGCCAATCAGTCATGAGGCGCTTCCTGTGGTGAACGTGAGCATTGCGCCTTCAACTGACGAACGCAGGCAGCCCGGCTGCCGTGTGTTGCGGCTACGCGCTCGTCGAAATCCTTTCCCAGCTCCTTCCGACACACTTGGCAGTAATAGGAGCCGTC
>DATBWU010000075.1:0-37106 GCA_036514635.1 Anaerolineae bacterium
GCATGTTCCTGGGCGTGAAGCGACTCGGCAGTATGCAGACCGCGCTGATCGGCATCACCGAAATCCTCGTCACGCTCCTCCTGGCCATCACGCAACTGAGTGAGATGCTCAGCTCGCGGCAATGGATCGGCGCCGGGCTGCTCCTCCTCAGCCTGCTGCTGATCGCCCGCGAGCCGACCGTCGGCGGGACGCTCGCGCGCAAAGCCCCGGCCCGATCGTCGGTGGCGGCCTCGTTGGAGTAGCGGGCACAGCAACCCTGTCTAACGGGAAAAACCTCGCCGGTCGATGACATCGGTCATTTGCGCCGAGCCGCCAGCGGTGTATAGTATCGGCATCGTGAGCGACACTATTCCTTTTGAGTTCGATCGCCAGCGCCGGCTGACCGATATCGGCACGTTGATTCTGTCTCGCTTTCTGGCGATGCGCCCCGGCTCGCTCCACATCGAAAACGTGGAAAGCGACCGCGATTTCCAACGCCGCGACATCGACCTGATCTGGCATCGCGCGATTCGCGGCTGGGAGCGCACGACGGTCGAGATCAAGTGTGATGCGCACGCGGGCGACGACGAGGCGCTGATTCGGTCTGCCCGGCATCCGTATTACGCGCGGCGCACGGACAACTTTGCCCTTGAGACGGTGTCCAACGACGTATCCGGCTCGCCGGGCTGGGTCTTTGCCTCGGAAGCCGATGTGCTGTTGTATTACTTCGCGGCGATCCCGCGCACGATCGACGAAATCGAAGAGTGGTGGGCGCTCGGCGAAGAGTACCTGCTGGCGACGCTCGGCATTGTGAGCGACCGGCTGTACGTGATCGACCTGCCGGAGTTGCGCCGGTGGTTCGAGGCGGTGCAGGGTAACTATCGTGAAGTTGCGGCGCAGAACGACACGTATCGCACCTTGTCGCGGCTGGTGCCGTGCGACGACGTGGTGGAAGCCATCCGGCACTGCCACGTAGTGACCGACGTTTACCGCGCGGTGACGATCGCGTTCGGCCTTCCGAGGTATTAGAACCTCACCAGTGGAAACTTTGCTGTTTGGAGAGCGTTCGGCAATTGCCTCACGCCTATCGCCCGACGATGAATCGTCGGGCTAATCAAGAAAAGCCGGATCAATCCGGCTGAAGCGGCAAACAGCCTGCTTCAGCAGGCTTCGCTTTTTCAGCCCGGTGATTCATCACCGGGCGTTGCCCACGAATTACCGAAAGCTCTCGTTTGTGCAAAGATTTAACCACGGAGACAGTGCGCAGCCTCCCTGTGGGACGGAGGGCACAGAGGTTTTGCCTTTCGGTTTTCTCCGTGTCTCCGTGCCTCCGTGGTTTTATTCCGCATTGGGTTCCGGCTCGCCCGGCTTGGGCTTCATCGGCAAGAAACCTGATCCACGAAGATACACAAAGACTACCGGCTATCTTAGTGCCCTTCGTGTGACTTCGTGGAGAAATTCTATTTCCGATAGCGTCTATCGAGCTGATAACAAACGCATCTCGTTATTCGTCTTGCGACAGGATGATCGCGCTGTACGGCCCGATATCCAGCTCCCCGTAGAACGTCATGCCATCACCCGCGTCCCGCGCTTGAACCGCGTTGCCGTGCGCCGCGCTGCCAGACTCTGGGTCGTAGCGTGCCCAATCGCTGTTGAACCGGGCACGCCACACGCCCTGGCGTGGAAAATTGAGCCGGTAGTTCTGATAGCGGCGATTGGCGAAGTTGGTCACCACGACGACGCTGTCCCTCGGCCCACCCCTGTCCCAGCGATGAAACGCCAGCACCTTGTCGTGGTCGTGGAGGTAGAACACGTCGACGTGTTGGCCGCACAAGCCGCGCGTCTTGCCGGTTGCGTTTCGGCGCAGCCGAATCAGGTCGCGGTACATGTGGAGGATGCCCCGGTAGGTCTCTCGCTTCGACCAGTCGAGCGGGTCCTGGTCGTGGAACCATTTGTCTTCCAGGAATTCTTGCCCCTGGAAAATCATCGGGATACCGGGCGTCGTGAACACTAACGCCGCGCCCAGCGTCGAGCGCTTTTTGGAAAACCAGCTGCCGGCGTTGCCCGGCCAGATTTCCTCCGGCAGGCGCGCTTTGCCGTTGGCAACCTCGTCGTGAGACTCGGTGTAGATCACCCGCTCGAATGCGTCGTCGTTGTAACGGAAGCCAATCGCGTCTCGCACGGCTTCCATGCTGCGCGCCTCGTCGTTCACGGCGATGAGCGCCTGCCGGATGGGGTGGACGAATCGGGCGTCCCACTGCGCATCGAAGCCCGCGCCGCCCTGCGACACGTCGGCGGTGAGCGCGGCGTTGCCCTGGAGGTCTTCGGCAATCATGATCTTCCAAGGGAAACGCGCTTTGGCTTCCGAGTTGACCCACTGCATCAGGCTCCACGCCTCGGGGATGTCGTGATCGGGGTCGTTGTTGTAGCCGTACACGTTGCGAAGGTAGATGGTGGAATCCCAGCGCAGCCCATCGATCCAGTATTCGCCCAGCCAGGACAGGGCGTTGTCGCGGATGTACTGGCGCACTTCGCCTCGCCCGTAATCCGGCCGGGTCTCACCCCAGGGCGTGCTCGATCGCCAATCGTTGTAGAAGTAAATGCCACCCTTGCCGTTTTCGCTCCAGCCGTCGAACTGCCACAAGCCGAGGTCGGTCGGCCCGAAGTGGTTGTAGACCGCGTCGAAGATGACGGCGATCCCGTGGGCGCGGGCCGCTTTGATCAGATGTTTGAAAGCGTCCGGGCCGCCGTAATCGCGCTCGATGGCGAAGATGTAAGACGGGTTGTAGCCCCACGAGAATCCGCCTGCGAACTCCATCGACGGCATGATCTGGATGACGTTGATGCCGAGGTCCTGGAGGTAGGGTAGCTTGCGGATGACGCCGTTGAAGTTGCCGGGCGAGCCGCCGGGCCGGTCGTTGAATGTGCCAATGTGCATCTCGTAGATGACCATTTCGTTCCAGCCTGGGGTCTTGTAGTCGCCCGGCTCCCAATCGAAAGCGGGGTCGTGCACGATGGCATTGCCGACCGAGCCGGTGACGGCGCGGGCGTAGGGATCGATGCGTTCGAATTCTTGCGCGCCGTTGACGATCACGAACTGGTACTCGTCGCCTGCCTGGACGCCGGGCGCGTCGACCGACCAGCAGCCATTGCCTTCATTGGCAAGCGGCTGGGAGCGCCTCGACCAACGGTTGAAGGAACCCATCACGTACACTTGCGTAGCATGTGGCGCCCAGACTCGAAAAGAAGTCCTGTGAGCGTGAGGAATAGCGCCCATGCCGGGATGTGGGGACGGCGTGATTTCGGACATTGAGGACCTCCTGTGCATCTACTCCGTCATTCGCTTGACGCTGATCGGCGGGCAGGGTATACTCGCGTGCGCGGGCCCATAGCTCAGTGGTTAGAGCTGCCGGCTCATAACCGGTCGGTCCTTGGTTCGAATCCAAGTGGGCCCACTCGCGGCGACCTGATCAAGCGGATCGGGTCGCTTCACTTTTTTTCGAAGAGTTCCAGCCACTCGTCGATGTCACCGCTTGCGCCGGGTTTCTCGTCTGCATTGGGCGCTGTCGAGCCAGGCGGCGGCGACAGATACCTGTCGGCAAACTCTGCCGATTCGATCACGCGCACGTGCCGGCGTCGGGCCTCGTCTTGAATCTTGTGATCGCCGGAGACGAGTGCCCAGTCTTGCGGACGCTTCACGGCGCGGATGCGCTCGATCAGGATGCGGTCGGCATCGGTGTGCGATCCGGCGAAGACCGATTCGACTCCGCCGCCGCTCAACGCCTGCGATCGACCGCCCGCCTGCGAAGCCGCTCCCGGATCGAATACGACCACGATGCGCGCCCGTCGCCGCGCGGCGAATTTCCGCAGAAGTATCACCAGCTTCTCTTCATCATCGAAGTCGGCCAGCGATAGGCCGGGAAGCACGCCAATGAGGTTGTGACCATCGATGAGGAGTTGAAGCACTTTTTTAGACCCCTGGTTGGAGTCTTGGCGGTGAGTTTGGCGGCTTGTCAGAGCCTGTCTGAAAACTCACCACCAAGGCTGCATCCCCTGAAGAGGGCAAGCGACACAAAGAGACACCAAGAAGACTTGGAGGGGCTTGGTGTCTTGGTGTCTTAGTGGTTCTCCCAGCGACCTTTTCAGATAGCCTCTCAGATAGGCTCTGAGGGAAACCGGGTTTCTATCCCGGCAACTTCTTCAGATTGGCGAAGGACGCCAGCAGCCGCTTGATACCGGCCTTCTCGAACGCGATGGTAAGCTCCTCGTCCGTTCCCTGCACCCGGCTCTCGACGACGACACCTTCGCCGAACTTGGAATGATGTACGCGCTGGCCGGGGCGGAAGGAAGGCTCGCGCGCGGGACGCGGTGACGAGGAGGCCGACGGCGTCGTCGACCATGTGGCGGCGCGCTGCACGGCCATCGCTCGCGGCGGAGTGCCCGCGAACGACATCGCTCCGTCGAGCAGGCCGCGCGGGATGTCGCCGAGGAAGCGCGACGGCGCGTTGACTTCGCTGCTGCCGTAAGCCGTCCGGCGGAAAGCGTAACTCAAGAACACGCGATCCTTCGCGCGGGTGATGCCGACGTACGCCAGCCGGCGCTCCTCTTCCATCTCCTCCGGGTCTTCCAGCGAGCGCGCGTGCGGCAGAATGCCTTCTTCCATGCCGGTGATGAACACGACAGGGAACTCCAGCCCTTTGGCCGAGTGCAGCGTCATCAGCGTCGGCGCGTCGACGCGCTGCGTATCGTCTAGCGAGTCGACGTCCGAGACCAACGTCACGTCCTCCAGGAACTCGGCCAGCGGATCATCGCCAACCGCGCGCGTGTAGTCGCCGGCGACGTTGCGCAGCTCGAGCACATTGTCCCAGCGCTCGCGACCTTCCGCGCTGCCGTCGTCGACGTATTTGCGGTAGCCCGAATCGTTCACGACCGCGTCGAGCAGCTCGGCGACCGATCGGGTGCGTGCCTTCGCCGCGATCCAGCGATCGAGCATGTTCGCAAAATCGATCAGCGCCTGGCGAGCCTTGCCGGTCAGCCCGGCGCTCAGCGGCGAGTTCGCGCCGTTCGATTTGAGTTCGCGGATCAGCACGTAGGCGCTTTTCGCGCCGGAGCGCGCGGCCTCGTCCAGGATCGACAGCGTCTTCGCGCCGATGCCGCGCGACGGCACGTTGATCACGCGCGCCAGGCTGACGGCGTCGTGCGGATTGTGAACCAGGTGCAGATAGGCCAGCACGTCCTTGATCTCGCGCCGGGCGTAGAAGCGCGTGCCGCCGACCAGCCGATACGGAATGCCCGCGCGGATGAACGCTTCTTCGATCGGGCGCGACTGCGCGTTGGTGCGGTAGAACACGGCGAAATCGGCGGCCTTGTACTGGCGGCTGCGAATCAGGTCTTCGATCGTGTTGACGACGTACAGCGCTTCGTCGTCTTCGTTGTAGGCTTCGTAGATCGAGAGCGGCGTGCCACCACTGCGCTCGGTGAACAGGCGCTTGTCGGTGCGATGCACGTTGCGCCGGATCACGGCCCGCGCCGCGTCGAGGATATTCTGTGTCGAGCGGTAGTTTTCTTCGAGCAGGTACACTTGCGCGTCGGGGTAATCATTCTGGAAGCGTTGTACGTTGCGGAAGTCCGCGCCTCTGAACCGGTAAATCGACTGGTCTTCGTCCCCGACGACGAACACGTTGCGCAGGCGGGCCGCCATTTGCCGCACGAGCGTGTACTGCGCGGTGTTCGTGTCCTGAAACTCGTCGACGAGGATGTGCTGGTAGCGGTTCTGGTAGTAGCCCAGCACGACCGGGTTCTGCTCGAACAGGCGCACGACCTCGGCCAACAGGTCATCGAAGTCGAGCGCGTTGTTGGCGCGCAGCAGTTCTTGGTAGTGGGCGTACACACGGCCGACAGCCTCGTGCCAGTACGTCGGCGCAACGTAAGCCTCGGGCGGAATCAACTCGTTCTTGGCCGACGAGATCGCGTTGAGCACTGCCGACGGCTTGTGCTTCTTATCGTCGATGTTCAAGTCTTTGATCGCGCGCTTGACCAGCGCCTCTTGATCGTCGGCGTCGTAGATCACGAAGTCGCGGCTCAAGCCGATGTGCGGCCCGTCGCGCCGGAGGAAGCGGGCGCAGATGGCGTGGAACGTGCCGAGCGTCAGTTCGGCGGCCTGATTCGCGCCGAGCAGACGATCCAGCCGCGCCTTCATCTCGCGCGCCGCCTTGTTGGTGAACGTCACGGCCATGATGTGGCGCGGCTCGACACCGCGCACGTCGATGAGATAAGCCACGCGCTGCGTCAGCACGCGCGTCTTGCCCGATCCCGGCCCGGCCAGGATCAGGGCAGGCCCGTCACCGGTCTCGACGGCATTGCGCTGTTGAGGGTTCAGCCCATGCAGCAGATCCATTCACATCACCTGAGGAGGATGCGAAAGATTGTACCACAGACGGAGTGCGGATTTGATCACCCGCAAAGCAGACTTCCGAAGCGCTTCGCGAGACTTCGGAAGTTTTACAGGAAGGCTCATATCCAGAACAAGTGGCGATCAGGTGACCGGCACTTCGAAAGTGCCGGTCACCTCGGCCCAATGCACTTGTTTCATACATGAGCCTACAGGAAATCGAGTTTGCACCACAGAGACGCTGAGGTCGCAGAGAAGTCTTTAGAAAAACTCAGCGTTCTCTGCGCCTCGGCGGTGAATCTCGACCCTTTTCAAACACTCTCTGAAAGAAACCCGGCGCAGCGGCGACAGAATCAGGGTGCTTGAGTTAGGGGAACGCGATAGACAACGAAGAATGGATTGGGGTCGCCTTCCCAAAAGGAAGGGATTTCTTCAAGTGTGCCGTTGGGGAAGGTCTGCTTCACGAAATCGAGTTCGCCCTGGCGCTCTGGAAGGAAGATGAACGCGGCGTTTTTGTCCGGCTGAACCAGGTTTGGATCGAGCGACGCGGTGAGCGGCTCGGTGATGTCCACGCCTTCGACCATCGGCGCGATGTACGGAATCGTGCCGAAGTCGTGATACATACGCGGCGCGCCGAAGAAGTAGATGCGCCAGTCCGGGCCGAGCTTGTCGAGCGCGTAGTGCGCCATCTCCGTTGCGACGACGCCATTGAACGTGCCGTACTTGCGCAGCGGCGTGAACTCGATGAAGTACTCGTTGACACTGGCCAGGCTGAGCACCAGCACGGCCGCACCGAGATAAGGCACCAGGCGCTTGGGCGACCACGCATTCCACGCGCGCTGAGCGATCTGCCCGATCTTGACGAGCGCCAGCGCGACGAAGAACACCGCCGGCACGCTGAGCGTCACCAGGCGCTGCGTCGACGGCGGGCTTTCGGTCAGCATCCCGCCCAGGATCATTGCGCCCCACCACCAGGCGACCATTGGGAGCAGGCGGCGATCGAAGGGCCGCAGCGTGGCATAACCCAGGCCGAGCAGGAACAGGGTGCCCGGAACAAAGTCGAAGAGGGGCAGCTCCTGAATCTTGCCGTCGCCGGGTCGGGCAAGGCCATACCAGCCGGTGCGATCGGGATAGACGTTGAAGGCCAGCGCCGCGCGCTGGAGCTGATCGAGCAGAATGCCTGCCAGACCGTTCACGATTCTCTGCTTCAGCTCCGATTCGACCGCCGCATTTGGGAGTTGGCGAGCCAGGTCGAACAATGCATCTCGATCGCGGACGACCACTTCGTTTTCCAACCAGTGGCTTGCGCCGATGATGCCAATCTGGTTGAAGCGCGCGTTGAAGTCATCCGGGTGCAGAACCGCGTACTGGATCATCGGCGCAGCGGAGATGAGACTCGCGCCGACCATGATCGCGACGCCGCGCGCGTGCTCGCGCAGGAAGCGCATTCCGCCGAGGATAGCCAGATACACAACCAACACGACGACGATGATCGCCGTGAAGCGCGCGCCGAAGTAAAAGAACTGCGACACGCCGACCGCGACGCCGCACAGCGCCCAATCCAACAGGCTGCGCTTATCGACCGCGCGGTACAGCAACAGCAGCACGAGCGCGACGAGCAACGGATCGGCGACGTTGTTGACGCCGAGCCGCGAATAGTGAATGTGGAAGTGATACGCGGCTAACAACCCGGCCGTCATCAGCGCCAGCATCGATCCGGCGAGGCGTCGCGCCAGATGAAAGACAATGAGCACGGTGAGGGCGCCGACCAGCGCCCACGCCAGCCGCAGCCCGAAGACGGTCTGCCCGAACAGGCGAATCGTCAACGAGTTGAAGTAAAAGCTGAGTGTCGGGTGGCTCAGCCAGCCGGTCGTGAACGGGTTGCGGTTCGGCCATTCACCCGTGATCGTCTTGACCGCTTCCAGCCCGAACGAGCCTTCGTCGCCGCCCACGGTCGGCGGGATGCTCTCGACGTGCCATACGCGCAAGAAGAAAGCGGCCAGCAAGATTATCCCTAGCCCGATCGCGATTCGCCGCTCAGTTTGCCACCAAGGCATCCCGGCGGACGGGGTTCGAAACGGTCGAGGCGCCATCGTCCGAATGTACAGGCCGATCGCGCCAAGCCACATCAAGAAAGGCAGCGTGTATTCAGGCAGGGGTTCGGGCGAGGCGAGCAGATTGAGCAGCACGGCGATCAACCCTGCGACGATCAGCAGCCCGTTTATGCGACGGCGATCGAGGCGGATCGAGCGGATCGCCTGAAGTGTTTCGTTCAGCGCACCCTGCGCGGCGCGCGCCAGATCGTCGAAGCGGATCGACGAGAATCGGCTGTGTGGGACGTCGCCTTGCATTCGATCGGACAAATAGCCTGCGGCGCTGAACAGAACAATCGCAACGACGTAGTAGCCGATACCCGTCGATAAGTTGGGCGAGTATTGGCCTTCCCCGAAGATCGACTGGCCGGCGATGGCGAGCAGCAAGGCGAGAGCCAGCAGCCCGAGCGTAGCCCAGCGCTGCGACGCTGAAACAATACGTGCGGGCTTCGCCGCGCCCGTAGTTACGGATGTCGTCGCCAGCGTCGACGGGCGCGCGACTGAAGACGATGGCGCGGTGGTCGCCGCCGGGCGTGAGCCTGAAGCTGCGACTGTCGCGCCACGGGGTTGAGCCGTTTGCCGGGCCGGCGGCGCGGATCGATTACGCCGCCACAGCCAGAACAGCACCGTGTTTAACGTCGCCAAACCGAGGAGCAGTTTTCCGAGTCTGGAGTTGCGCACGACGTTCCGTCCACACGTCTGAACTTACAGAATGGATTATAGCATAGCGCGGCACACTTCAAGCCGCCGCAACGAATCCATCTCGGACAAACGGATACCGACCGCGCTGACGGGCCATTCGTTTACGGGAGCACTGCACCGCATGTGTTCGTTGCCCATCCGCTGCAACGAATGCATCTCGAATAAACGGATACCGACCGCGCTGACGGGCCATTCGTTTACGGGAGCACTGCACCGCATGTGTTCGTTGCCCATCCGTTGCCCTATTCGCCTCACTGAGAAGGCGGTGGGATTTCGAGTGAGATGAAAAGTAAAGCGCCGTGAACACCATAGTGATCGCCTTGAATGGCGGCGGGATACCGCTCCAACACTGTGCGCACGTCGTCAAGACGCTGTGGCGAAACGATGACGATGAGGCCGACACCTGGCGGCGGTGAGAGATCTTTCGATTCGAGTGGGCCGGGCGTCGTTCGAGCGCTGCCCGACAATTGCGGGGCCAGAAAGCGGATGTTGGTGTGCTCGCAATACAAATACGGTGCGCTGTCGCAGATCACCTGCCATTGCGCCGGATCGGATCGCTCTTCGATCTGATGCAGGTATTGACCGATCTGCATGCTCCACTCGATGTCGCGGCTGTTGATCACCTGCGTGCCGACGTAGCCGGCAAAGTAATATTGAGCATCGACCAGCATCAGCCCGGACACGGCGACAGCACCGATGGCATTCCACATCCGGGGCTTTCGCCAAACCCGCTCGAACCGGCCTAGCAGCCGATCGATGAATACGGCGATGGCGGCATACAGCACCGGCGTGATGCCCAGCAGTCGCTGTGAGGCCGCGAGTGGCCCTATGACCAGAACGCTGCCGAATAGCAAAATCATCGTCAGCGTAGCCCATGTCCAGAAAGATGGCCCTTCGCGGATGCGCGTGATCAGATAGACCAGGCTCAGTCCAGCCAGCACAGACATGATCGGCGTTAGCAGCGATTGGCCCTGGTAGAACACCCGATCCGGCCCCTGCGTGAAGAGCAGGACTGACAGGCGCACCTGGTCCCAGAGTATTTCGATTGCACCAACACCTCGGCGCTGCGCTTCGGCGGCAAGCCAGCCGGATTGGAAGATGCCCGACTGGTTGAGCCGGGTCATGTAATCGTTCGGGTATTTCTGGATGAAGTAGACGACAGGCATTGCGATTGTGGCGAACACGCCGATCGACAGGCCGATGTCGAGCGCACGTTTGCGCAGTTGGCGCGGCTCACGGATCAGCCAGAACAATCCCAGGACGATGACTTCCAGCACAATCAGCCGCCCGCCGACGTAGAAAAACTGCGTCAGGCCGATCGCCACGGCCGCCATCAGCCACGGCACGCGCCGGCCGGTCAGCCACCCTCGCCACAGCCAACCGAAGACGAGCGCCACGAACAGTGCATCGTAGATGGCGTTGATCGCAGTACGGCTGTAATGGATGTGATAGTGGAAGGTCGCCAGCAAAGCCGCCGCGATCAGCGCAGCACGTTGGCCCCATAGCTGGCGTACCAGGCCATACGTGGCAAGGACACTCAGCACGCCGATGACAGCACTGTGCAGTCGAATGGCCTCGACGGTCTGCCCGAACACACGCATGAAGAGGGCATTGACCGAAAAATACATGACCCAGTGGCCATCGGTGAAGGTGGTGAAAGGCCGGAAGAGCTTGCCGTCGATGACCAACCGCCCGCCCAGGGCGTACTTGGTCTCGTCGCCTTGCAGTGCGTAGGGGACGCGATCAATCTCGGGCACGCGCAGCAGGATGGCGAGCGCCACAATCCCGATAACAGCCAGCCCTTCCCAGCGCGGCGCGGCCGGCTCGTCGGCCCGACGCTCGGCGCGCGGCCAGGCGATCACAAGCGCGCCGGCGATCGACAGCAGCCACAGCGGCACACTTTGCTGTTGAGTGACCAGGGGATCGGTGGAGCCGAGGCTCAATTGAGCTGCGCTATAGGACAAGATCATCGTGCCGAGCAGCCCGACCATTTGCGCTTTCCAGCCGAGCCGGGCCAACCGCTGGAAAACACGCCCGATCCGGTCCGCTCGGATTGAGCGCACCGTGGCGGGCGGGGTCGTCGATGGGAGGGCCTGTGCGGCCTCAGACGGTATTGAAGGATGGATCGCGGGTGGCGGTGGGGCCGGGCGGATAGGCTCGCTCGCGGGACGCTTCGACGTTGGCGCGGATCGATCACGCCGCCACAGCCAGAGCAGGGCGGCGTTCAACGCAGCCAAAGCGAGGAGCAGTTTCCCGAATCGAGAGTTGCGCACGGAAGCCCATCCACGCGGCGAAGGTGCTATCCATCTGATCTTGGCCCGGCAGGCTGCTCTGCTCGGGCGGGGTCTGATCGGGTTGCCGTGATCGGGTCGTCGCCTGATCCTGCCGGCGAGTCAGTTGCGGGCGAAGCGAGATCGGGAGTCTCCTTCTTGCGCCACTGGTACACAGCCAGCACTGCACCCATCACGCTCAAGGCGATGCCGAGCGGTACATCCCACGGCCTGTAGCGGAACTGAATCGTGTGGCGACCTGCCGGCATCTCTACAGCCAGCCACTGTCCCGGCTGGAGTTGAATCAGATCCCCATCCAGCAGAGCCAGCCAGCCCGACCATTTGTTTTCCAGAACGGTCAGGCGACCTGCTTGGGGCGCGTCGCAGATCACGTCGATGTCTCCACCGATCCCGTGCGCAGTGCAGACCGTGCGCGTCCCGTCGACGTGTGTCACGGCGGCGTATTCTCGACCCGGTGGGGCGGAATAGATGGGCACGCCGTCCACAACCGCCACCTGGGTCATTCCGGCTGCTGCGTTGCCACGATTTGCTTCCAAGACGGGTTCTGGAAGCGTTCGGTCTTTCCACCGCCAGGTTCGAACACCGGCGCCTAGTTTGAGTCCCATATTGATTGCCGGCTCGATAAAGAAGTGTTCCCCGAATGGCGTGTTCACCCACTGAAGGTCAGGCGTGCGCATCGCTGCCAGCACATCGTACACGCCAGGTCGCACTTGCCGGACGCCGATCCATTGGCCGCCAAACGCTTCGGCGGTGATCAGGGCGGCCACAAGCGGAACCGCCAAGAGCCAGCGCAAGTCGATCGAAACGAGGCGGGAGGTCGACTCGCCGGTTGAGGCGGCTATCTTGAGTTTGAGCCACTTTGCGCTCAACAGGCGATCCAGGCCGATGGCCGCGAGCGCCAGAATGGGGGGAACGGCTAACCCGGCTATCTGGCTGGGATGGCGCACGCCCGCGATTTGCTCGGAAAGCCAGGGGATGGGCAAGACATCGACCAGCCAGCCCAGAGGTTCCCCGGTCGAAATCCAGAGGGCGAGCACGCTACTACTCGCCAGAAAGATCACGGATCGTCTTTCATCAGAGCCGCGCCCCCCGCGCAATCCTGACAGCGCGAGCAGCACTGGCACCCAGCCGATGAAGTTTACGTACAGATGCGGGAAGGGCAGCTTGTGAAGGGCATCTGAGGTGAAGAACGCATAATCGTCGATCACCAGGTTGAGCGGCACATAGGCCAGCGGCTGGCCGCTGCCGAAGTTCGGGTCCGTGGACTTGGTGAACTCTGGCAAGAAGTGAAGCAGGGGCACCAGAAAGGGACTGGCTAACAGCAACGCGAGTCCGGCGGCGAGTGCATAACGCCGCGCCAGCAGGAAGAAGCGTTCGCGTTCCCAGGGCACGAGGAGGATGGCAGCGGGCAGTATGAGGCCCAGCCCGATTTGCATGTAGCCCTGCCCGGCGAGAGCGGCCTGCGCTAAAGTGATACCCAGCAGAACGGCGGCGCGGCGACTACCCGTGCGGCTCACCGCCACCAGCGGCGGCAGCACCAGGGCACACGCGGCTGTCGATAGGACGACGCCGAAAGCGCCCAACTCCATCCGCCCGGACAGGTGGCCGGCGGCCACCGCCATGCACGCGCTCCACACGCGGGCCGTTCGTCCCAACCCCAGTGTGCGCGCCAGCCACCACTGCGCCAGGCCGGCCATGAAGAAGGCTCCGATCAGGGCGACCTTAGAGCCGTTCACGACACCCCACAGCAGCGTCGTGACGATGACCAGCGGGTGCAACATACTCCCATGTGGATCGACGAACGCCGGAGCGCCGCCTTGCTCACTGCCGTTCCACACCGCGCACCAGCCACACGCTTGCGCTCGTGTCCACAGATGGTGAGTCTGGATCGCCGAGAGGTATTCCCGCCCCTCGGGAGCCATCGTCGGATCAAGGTTAAGGTACGGGCGCGTGACGATCAGTGTCCACAACAGCACCACAAGTAGTTCAACGCCGACGGTTACGCCGCCCGGAGCGAGGTGAAGCCGGATAGGGAAACGGAGGCGCAACCCGCGCCGGTGTGCCTGCGTGCGATCTGTGCCGTCCGATTGATTGCGATCTTCCATGCTGTGGAGCCTGTCTATCGAATTACCTTGCAACCCTTGCGCCGGCCGCACAATTCTGGCTCTACCGGATCGAACGGGACGCTTCGCAGGAACCGCGAAGACGCCAAGCACGCCAAGTTTTCCGAATCTTCGCGCCCTTCGCGCCTTTGCGGTGAGGCTTTTTCCCGCCAAAGCCGGAAGAGCCACAATTCTTATACTGCGCGGTCACAGGTTGCGCTTTTTGCTGCTCAAAGCCCGCGTCCGCGCGGGCGTCTATCCTGATCGACCGCGAGGACGCGGTCGGTGAGCAAAACCGCAGATGGTTCCCGCGCCGGGTATACCTGTGAGTGGCCGTCAGATGATGCGAGACTTGCCCGTCGCAAGGCCACGCCGTTCCCGGCGGCTCTTCTTTCGACGCCAGGTGCGCATAAACTCGCGGATGCCAAAGCTGGCCGCATAGCCGCGCATCACCAGCTGGCGGCGCATGTCGCGGATGATCTTGTGTCGGCGTCGCGGCTCGTCGGGCGTCAATTCGTACAACTCGACCAGCACGCCGCCAGTGCTTTTGGGGTGAATGAACGCGACCTGCTTGCCGCCTGTGCCGATCAGCGGCTCGTCGTTGATCAACTGCACGCCGCGCAGCTTGAGTTGGTTCATCGTCTCGCGGATGTCGTCGACCTCGAAGCAGATGTGGTGCATCCCGGGTCCGCGCTTCGCCAGGAATTTGGCGACGCTGCTGGTGTCGCTGGTCGGCTCGACGAGTTCGACTTCACTATCGCCGGAGGGCAGAAAGGCGACAATGGATTCCTGCTCTTCCACTTCCTCCATGTGTGAGAGGCTGAGGCCGAGGGCGTCTTGCCAGAACGTGAGCGAGGCATCGATGTCTTCGACGACGATGGCGATGTGGTCAATGCGCTTGATACCCATGCTAGTCCTTTACTATAACTCACCTTACGCAAAAGACCATTTTACCGCCGAGAACGCAGAGTGCGCAGAGTGGATTTCCAGGCAAATCTCTGCGTTCTCCGCGCCCTCTGCGGTAAAATCCTGCCCGACTGCGTAAGGTGAGACTATAAGACTGCCCGACTCGTGTATTCGCCCCACACTTGCCTGAGCGTGCCGCATATCTCACCGAGTGTCACATCGTTCTCGACGCAGGTGATGAACAACGGCATCAGGTTGGTGCTACCGCGCGCCGCCGTGTCGAGTTGCTCCCTCAGCGCGGCGACCTTGCCGTTGTCACGCACCCGGCGCAGCTCGGCCAGTCGCTGGCGCTGCTCGAATTCGACCGCCGGATCGACCTTCAAGCGCTCCAGGTGCGGCTCCTCATCAGTCTGGAACTGATTCACCCCGACGACGATCTGCTCGCCGCGTTCGACGGCCTGCTGAACTTGATACGCCGCGTCGGCGATCTCTTGCTGAATGTAACCGCGCTCGATCGCAGCCAGCGCCCCGCCCATCGCGTCGATCCGGTCGATGTACTCCTGCGCGCGCTTTTCGACCTCGTTCGTCAGGTGCTCGATGGCGTATGAACCGGCCAGCGGGTCGATCGTGTCGGCCACGCCGGACTCGTGCGCGATGATCTGCTGCGTGCGCAGCGCGATGCGCACCGATTCTTCGGTCGGCAGCCACAAGGCCTCGTCGCGCGAGTTGGTGTGGAGCGATTGCGTGCCGCCCAGCACGGCGGCCAGCGCTTGCAGCGTCACGCGGACGACGTTGTTCTCCGGCTGCTGCGCCGTGAGCGTCGAGCCGCCCGTCTGCGTGTGGAAGCGCAGCATCCACGAACGCGGGTCTTTCGCACCGAAGCGATCGCGCATGAGGCGCGCCCACAAGCGCCGGGCCGCGCGGAACTTGGCCACCTCTTCCAGGAAATCGTTGTGCGCGTTGAAGAAAAACGAAATCTGTGAAGCGAACGAGTCCACGTCCAGTCCGGCGTCGATCGCCGCCTGCACGTAGGCAATGCCGTTCGCCAGCGTGAAAGCCACTTCCTGCACGGCCGTGCTGCCCGCCTCGCGAATGTGGTAGCCGGAGATGCTGATCGTGTTCCAGTGCGGCACGTCGCTCGCGCAATACTGGAACACATCGGTGATCAACCGCATCGCGGGGGCAGGCGGGTAGATATACGTGCCGCGCGCGATGTACTCTTTGAGAATGTCGTTCTGAATCGTGCCGCGCAACTGCTTCGGCTCCAGGCCCTGTCGCTTGCCTGTGGCGATGTACATCGCCAGGAGCACTGCCGCCGGAGCATTGATCGTCATCGACGTGGAGACCTTCGCCAGCGGGATGCCGTCGAACAGGCGGATCATGTCGTGGAGCGACGAGATGCTCACGCCCACCTTGCCGACTTCGCCTTCGGCCAGCGGGTCGTCGGCGTCGTAACCGATTTGCGTCGGCAAGTCGAAGGCGACCGACAGGCCGGTCTGCCCTTGCTCAAGCAGGTACTTGTAACGCCGGTTGCTCTCGGCAGCCGAAGCGTAACCGGCGTACTGGCGCATCGTCCACAGCCGGCCGCGATACATCGTCGGCTGGACGCCGCGCGTAAACGGGAACTCGCCGGGGAAGCCCAGATCGCGCTCGTAATCGCCGTCGAGATCGGCAGGCGTGTACACCCGATCGACTTCGACGCCGGACGAGGTGGTGAAGCGCGGCTTGCGCTCCGGGTTTTTCTTGAGCGCCGGCTCGACGACGCGCTTCTCCCACTCGGGCTTGGGATTGGTTGAGTCAGTCATAATCATCCTGCGGCAGGATACCAGGAGTCAACAATGGTCGAAAAGTGCTATCCGACACGGCGTTACTGCTCAAAAATCATATCTGTCCGATCGGTCAGCCCGGCTTCCAAGAACAAATCGCGGTACGTCTGAAGATTACGCGCATCCCAATCGAAACCCAGTTGTTCGGCGGCCGGCCGGATCGATCCGGGCGATCCTTCGATTTCGACGAAGTCGCCGATCGGCGTGTGGTCGAGCGATACGGTCACGTCGTCCAGCCGGAACGACTCGCGATACTTTTCGTAGCGCCAGATCGGCGAGTAGCCCAGCGCCGTGAGGATGGCGAATGCGGCATCGTAATCGCCGAGAGTCGTCTCGATCTCGATGCGCTTCTTGTGTTGGGTGCTTCGTTGATCGGGTGGGGTAGGGGCCTTGACGGTGATGTGCGTGTCGAGCGCACTGCGCAAGCGCAACAGCATCCCGCGCTGCGCCAGACTGCGCTCGGCGTCGTCGAACAGCGTATTGCGTTCCAGGTGGCGCGGCTGGGTGACCATCGCGCTGCGCGCGATCAGGTCGGCGCGCACGGCGGCCAGGTCTTTCACGCGGAATTTGACCTCGGTTTCGATGCCCCCTTCGCTCATGCGCATTTCACTCACACTCAGTCTTTCAGTCAATGGTGACCAGGGTTTGCCCCTGCTCAACGGTCTGCCGCGCTTCGACGCGCACCGAGCCGATTTTGCCGTCGCGCGGGGCTTTCAGCTCGTTCTCCATCTTCATCGATTCGAGGATGACCAGCGTCTGGCCTTTCTTCACGTCCTGCCCCGGAGTGATGTGGACGGAGACGATCAGGCCGGGCATGGGCGATTTGATCACGACCTCGCCGCTGGTCACACCCAGCCCACGCGAAGATTCGGCCAGCCGCCGCGCGCGCTCGTCCTCGACGCGCACCGGGTAAAAGCGCCCGCGCAGCAGTACCCCGATCTTGTCGCCGCGCGCTTCAACCAGCGCTTCATGCGATTCGTTATCGAGCAGCAGTGAGAACGTGCCCAGCCCGTCGATCGAGCGCAAGTCGGCCCGGCAGGTCTCGCCGTCGATGATAATCTCGCCTTCGCGGTTGATCTCGATGATGTACGTTTGATCCCCGATCGTCGTCGCGTACTTCATGCTCTTCTCCAGGTGACCGGCACTGCACCCCTTACGCTTCGCTACGAGGGCCTACGGAGTGCCGGTCACCTTTGTGTCACTTCTGCAATCTCTCCCAGCGCGCCAGCCATTTCCAGTTGCTCGTATCGCGCGCGGCGCGGCGGACGACCTGCGCGGCCTGCTGGCCCTGGCTATGCGCCACCAGCGTGCCGACGATCGCCGCGACGCGCTGCTGATCGGGTTGCAGCTCTTCTTCCAGGTCGAAGCGCTCTTCGACGAAGCGCGTGTCGAATGAGCCGGCCATGAAGCGGTGGCTATCCATCATTGCCTGATGGAACGGGATGCTGGTCTTGATGCCGATGATGCGGAATTCTTCCAGCGCGCGGCGCATGCGCAGGATGGCCTCGGCGCGCGTCTCGCCCCAGCAGATCAGCTTGGCGATGAGCGGATCGTAATATGGCGTGACCTCGACCCCGTCGTACACGCCCGTATCGACGCGGACGCCCGGCCCGGTCGGCAGGCTGAGCCGCGTGATGCGCCCGGTCGAAGGGATGAAGTTGTTGAACGGGTCTTCCGCCGTGATGCGGCACTCGATGGCCCAGCCGTTGATGGCGATGTCGTTCTGCGTGTAGCGCAACTGCCGCCCGCGCGCGATGCGGATCTGCTCCTTGACGATGTCGATGCCGGTGATCATCTCGGTGACCGGGTGCTCGACTTGCAGGCGGGTGTTCATTTCCAGGAAGTAGAAGTTCTTGTCTTTATCGACCAGAAACTCGATCGTCCCGGCGTTGGCGTAGTGCACGGCCTGCGCCGCCTTGACGGCGACCTCGCCCATGCGCTGGCGCAAGTCGTCGTCGATCGCCATCGACGGCGCTTCTTCGATGATTTTTTGATGCCGGCGCTGCAGGCTGCATTCGCGCTCGTTGAGATGGATCACGTTGCCCTGCGTGTCGGCGAGCAGTTGAATCTCGATGTGCCGCGCGCCGACGACGAGTTTCTCCAGATAGACCGCTCCGTCGCCGAAGGCCGACTCGGCTTCACGCCGCGCCGAGCCGAGCGCGCTGGGCAGGTCTTCCAACCGCTCGACCAGGCGCATGCCCTTGCCCCCGCCGCCCGCCGTCGCCTTAATCAGCAGCGGGAATCCAATCTGCGGCGCGATGGCGATGATCTCGTCGTCGCGCAGGCCGCCTTCGCCTTCGGTGCCGGGCACCACCGGCACGCCGGCCTTTTGCACGGTCGCGCGCGCCACCGCCTTGTCGCCCATCGCCGCAATCGCCGACGGCTTCGGCCCGACGAAGGCAATGCCCTTTTCCTCGCACGCGGCGGCGAAATCGCTGCGCTCGGCCAGGAAGCCGTAGCCGGGATGAATCGCGTCGGCCTGCGTGCGCCTGGCGACGTCGAGGATCACATCGGCGCGCAGGTACGACTCGCGCGAGGGGGCCGGGCCGATGTAGTGCGCCTCGTCGGCGTAGCGCACGTGCAGCGCGTTCCGATCGACCTCGGAATACACGGCCACCGTGTGAATGCCCAGCTCGCGGCACGCGCGCAGAATGCGGACGGCGATCTCACCCCGATTGGCGACCAGAACTTTCTTGAACATGGACTCAACCCTTTTTCCTCGTTCTCAGCCCCAACCTGGCACGGGCGAATGCTCGTACGGCCTGCATTGCCTTAACGGCCTCCCGGGCATCCGCCGCCGTAGCTCCGAGTCCTGGATACCGGATATCGATCCCATAGGGATTAAGCGTGGCGAGATACCTGTTCATCAGTTGAACATCTGCATCAATTCTCATCACCAAGTTCTTGAGCTGAATCAGATCGTGCGTTTTAGGAAAGTCGATGCGGTGTCGAACGAGCATGGCTTTCAAGTATTTCTCAACGCATTGCTGACACTGGTTGCAGACGACGTCATGCACGGGGCGGCTACGGCGGCGCGCGAGCGCCAGGGCGCTGACGTAGTTATCCTCTGCTTTTTTGACCCACTCTTCAGTGAGATCAACGCTCATACATCACTTTGCCTTTGCTCATGATCTCGCGGAAGAAGCAATCGCCGGCCTGTAAGCGTTCCTCTATCTCTTGGGGTGTTCGAACAAGGATGTCAACCGGAAACGGACGAGGATCGAGGACCTCGGACACTTGAATGGAGCGGGCGTGCGGTCTGAGTTGGCTCTCCATGATGACCAGCAAGTCCACGTCGCTGTCCGGCGTCGGCTCTCCGTAGGCGAACGAGCCGAAGAGGATGATCCTCTCAGGATGAACGGTGTCGGCGATCTTCCGCGCGGCTTTGCGGATCTTCGCCTCGGTGATCGGCCACCAGTAGTACGAACGGGGAACTTTCCACTTGCGCTTCGGCTCACGGGCTATTGGTTTGCCACCCACGTCAACTACTCCTACGCTCAGTGTGTACGCAAAGGATGTCAGGCCGTTCGCGCCCGACGATCAATCGTCGGGCTAATACTACAAAGCCGGATGAATCCGGCTGTACGCAGCCCGGTTGACCGGGCTGCGCCGGTTGAGCCGGGCGGCTTCAGCCTCCGGCGGTGGCTCACTACAGTGGCATATTTCCGTGCTTCTTGGCCGGATTCGAGTCGCGCTTGTTTTGCAGCATCTCCAGCGCGTTGATCAGGCGCGGGCGCGTCTCTTTCGGCTCGATGATGTCGTCGATGTAGCCCCACTCGGCGGCGATGTACGGATTGGCGAACTTCTCGCGGTACATCGCCACGAGCTCGGCCTTCTTGGCCGCCGGGTCGTCGGCCTCGGCGATCTCTTTGCGGAAAATGATGTTGACCGCACCATCCGGCCCCATCACGGCGATCTCGGCCGTCGGCCAGGCCAGGTTCAGGTCGCCGCGAACGTGCTTCGAGTTCATCACGCAGTAAGCACCGCCGTAAGACTTGCGCGTGATGACGGTGATCTTCGGAACGGTCGCTTCGCAATAGGCGTACAGCAGTTTCGCGCCGGCCCGGATGATGCCGCTGTGCTCCTGCGCGACGCCGGGCAGGAAACCGGGCACATCCTCGAAGGTGATGATCGGGATGTTGAAGCAGTCACAGAACCGGATAAAGCGCGCCGCCTTCTCGCTCGCGTCGATGTCCAGGACACCGGCCAGAACGGCGGGCTGCTGCGCGACGATGCCGACGCTGTGCCCGCCCAGCCGCGCGAAGCCGACGATGACGTTCTGCGCGAAGTGCTGGTGGACTTCGAGGAGGCGACCGTCGTCGACGATCCACTGGATCACTTCCTTCATGTCGTAGGGCTTGTTGGGGCTGTCAGGCACGATCGAATCAAGCCGCTCTTCCATGCGCAGCGGATCGTCCTGCGTCGGCACAAAGAGCGGGTCTTCCATGTTGTTTTGCGGCAGGTACGACAGCAACTGCCGGATCAGGTACAGGCAATCGGCCTCGCTCTCGGCGGCGAAGTGGGCCACGCCGCTCTTGGTGTTGTGGACGGTCGCGCCGCCCAGCTCCTCAAACGTCACTTCTTCGTGCGTCACCGACTTGACCACATCCGGGCCGGTGACGAACATGTACGATGTGTTCTTGACCATGAAGATGAAATCGGTCAACGCGGGCGAATACACCGCGCCCCCGGCGCACGGCCCCATGATCGCGCTGATTTGCGGGATGACACCAGAAGCCAGCGTGTTCTTCAAGAAGATATCGGCGTAGCCGCCCAGCGACACGACGCCTTCTTGAATGCGCGCGCCGCCCGAATCGTTCAAGCCGATGAGCGGCGCGCCGTTCTTCATCGCCAGGCCCATGATCTTGACGATCTTCTCCGCATGCACTTGGCTCAGGCTGCCGCCGAACACGGTGAAGTCCTGCGAGAACACGTACACCAGACGCCCCTCGATCGTCCCCCAGCCGGTCACGACACTGTCGCCCAGAACCTTCTTGTCGCCGATGCCGAATTCGGCGGCACGATGCGTGACGAACATGTCGAGCTCGCGGAACGATCCGGTATCGAGCAGCAGGTCGAGTCGCTCGCGCGCGGTCAGCTTGCCCTGCTGGTGCTGTTTGTCGATGCGCTCCTGCCCGCCACCCTCCTGGGCGCGCGCTTTCATGTCACGCAGTTGTTGAATCTTGGGGTCCAGGGTCATGCTTCACTCCGATGAGTCCAAAAGGAACGTATCGCTGATAAGGAATAGCCCTCATCCGTCACTCGTCACGTTTTACAGTTTACGGCTCTCCCGGCTTTGGCGGGAATTGAACCGCCAAGAGCGCAAAGGACGCCAAGATTTTCTAACACTTTGCGCTCTTTGCGCCCTTTGCGGTAAGGCTTTTCCCGGTGAATCCGGTAGAGCCCAGTTTACGAAATGCCTGGCGTGCCGGCGGCAGGAACAACACACCCCACACCAGGAGAATGCTGAGGATAGAGATCGCCGCATCGGCCGGGCGGGTGAGCGGCTCGTTCGACGATTTCTCGAAAGCCAGCCGCACCGCCCATAGGTTGATTTGATACAGCACGCTGGCGGCCAGCGTCCACTTCCACGCCCGGCGCTTGAGCCAGTATAGCCCGATCGCCGCCGCGCCGAAGCCGATCGTCCACACCGCTCCCGTCAGCATATCGGCAATCAAAGGCCCCTGCTGGTTGTACTCCAGCATCAAGTCGGCCACTTGAAAAGCGTGCAGGAAACGCGCCAGCAGGTTGAACGTCGCTAATGATAACACCGCCAACGCCAGAACGGTAACGAGGAACGGCCTGTGCATGAGTTTTTGGATCCACGAATCAGCGCCAATTTTCGTGTATACTCGACGCGGGAACAATCTGCGGTTTTGCTCACCGACCGCGTCCTCGCGGTCGATCAGGATAGACGCCCGCGTGGACGCGGGCTTTGAGCAACAAAAAGCGTAACTTGTGACCGCGCGCAGTATAGATTCGTGTCGATTCGTGCTGATTCGTGGATCAGTCCTTTGTCCTATGGCAGCAAGACGACCTTGCCAAACTGCTCGCTGCGCTCCAGAATCTCGTGGGCCGCGCGTCCCTCGTTCAGCGGCATCACGGCGTGAATGACCGGATGGATGGCCCCATCGAAGACCAGTCGCATCACGTCACGGTAGTCCTGGTGACTGCCCATGCTGCTGCCCATGATCGTGATTTGCCTGGAGTATAAAAAGCGCACATCCGTTAAGGCCTGGTAGCCGCTGGTGTTGCCGACGGTAACCAGTCGCCCGCCGCGCGCCAGCGCCCGAATGCTTTGATGCCAGGTCGCCTGCCCCACGTTGTCCACTACGACGTCGACGCCGCGCTTACCGGTGGCGACGAACACGGCCTTGGACCAGTCCTCGGCCGTGTGGTTGATGACGTGATCCGCACCCAATGCGCTGGCCTTGTGCATCTTCTCTTCGCTCGACGTGATGGCGAAGACGATCGCGCCGAGGTGCTTGGCGACCTGAATGGCGAGATGGTTCACGCCGCCGCCCGCGCCGAGGACGGCGACGGTTTCGCCGGCCTTCAATTGCGCCCGATGCACCAACATGCGCCAGGCCGTCAGTCCGGCCAGCGACGCCGCTGCGGCAGTTTCGTGCGAGACGTGCTCGGGCAGCGGAAGCAGGTTGCCGGCCGGCACGACGACATATTCCGCCGCGCCGCCGGTCGTGTATTCGCCCAGAATCTGGTAACCGGGCGAGACGCTGTCCTCGCCCCGGCGCGTCCACTCGTCTTCGGTCGTCGTCAATCCCGGATCGATCGCCACGCGCGTGCCAACGGCCGGGCCGGATGCGCCTGCTGGTGGGCCATGCTCAGCCACGATACCGCTGACATCGCACCCGCCGATGTGCGGCTTGGGCAGTCGCTCGAACGCCGGTCCGCCCCGCCGCACCCACACATCGAGATGGTTCAGCGCAACGGCTTTCACGCGCACGCGGACCTGGCCGGGGCCGGGCTGCGGATCGGGCCGGTCGCCGAATTGCATCACGTCCGGCCCGCCGTGCTCGTTGAAGTAGAGGGCTTTCATGGCATCACCTGAAAATAGATCGGATCAGACGTCAAGCCCACCGTGCCTGTTTTGTCCAGCAACCTCTCGCCATCGCTGACCGTCATCTTGCAGTAATACGAACCAGGCTCCAAGTGCGCCTGGAACGTGCCGCTCGTCGTCGGCTTGTCGTCCTGCTCACGCAGTTGTAACACCGGCTGCCAGCGATCGTCGCGTTGTGGGTCGAAGTTGGGATCGCGTGATAGGACGATGGCATCGACGAACAGCGCGATGAAAGGCTCGTGCGTGGTGTCGAACGGGCGCGTCAGGCGGATCGATAACGGGCCGGCGTTGAGGTCCACATCGCCCGGCCTCTGCCAGCGCCAGTATTCGGGCACACCCGTCTCCGGCTCGGCGAAGACGAGCGTGCGCCCGGCGATTTCCACGAAGGCTGCGAAGGGATCGTCTTGGCGGCGATACGAGCGCACCCACACGCGGTAAGTGCCGGACTGCGGAATCTCGATCATTGTGGATGCAGACGTGCTGTCCGGTTCGTCGGCCAGGTAGCCCGTGCCGGAGAACGTGGTGACGAAGCGCACGTCGCCGATCCACCCCTCGCGCTCGGTGAACGTTTCGGCCTCGATCCAGACGATACCGTCTCGATCGCGCCCGCAGGTCAATTCGGCCTGCGTCGCGGGAGCGGCGTCGATCGACCAGCCGATCTGAATCGGCATGGCCGATCCCCCTTCGACGATACTCGGCGGCGACGTGACACTCAGGCGCGCACTACGGCACGCCGGATGCTGCAAACTGTCGCCGCCGGCCGTATACAACTGGAAGTAAGGGGTCATCACAGGCGCGGAAGTGTAACAGCGTCGAAAGGCATCCAGAATCTGCGCCCGCTCTCCCCACTCATCGACCTGCGTGGTATCCACCAGCACATTGACGGATGGCACACTGCCGCCGAGTTCCGAGAGCGTCGGCAGGAGATCGCCATACGGGATGGCGCGGAACTCGCCCGCGTCGAGCGTGCCCCGGCGCTCGTAGATCATCAGCCGCGCAAAATCCTGTTCGGCATCGACCGTCTCACCCGGTAGAACGTAGGGCATCAGCAGCGGCCCGCCCGGATGGATTGTAGCTGCGACGATCTCCGCCACTTCGCGCCGGCGCAGTTCGTCCATGGGATCGGTGACTTCCTGAAACCAGATCGTGAGATTGAGCAGTGCGAAACTGCCCAACGCCACAACGCCGATCGCTCTGGTGGTGCGCGGCCAGTGCACTACTTTCGCGAGTGCGCGGTAGATGGCGAGCATCGCTACGGCGACGAAGATGTACAACGCCGGCAGGCCCGGGTAGAGGATGCGCGGCAGGGGCGTGTGCAGGATGATCGGGACCGGGATGAACACCCACGCCGCCCACGTCAGCGCGATGGCGTTGCCTGTGCGGCGCGCGCGGGCGATGGCGAACACGACGCCCAAGAACAACAGCGGCACGAGCAGCCCATTGATGTACGGTCCATCGCGATAGTACAGCCAGTCGAGGCCGGGCTGGGCCGAGAACATATCGAGCAGGCCCTTTACTCCGCGCGCGAGTTGCTCACCGAGCGGGAATCCTTCGGCGACGCTGCGATAGTCCTGATAATACTGCATGCGTCCGAGCAAATAGTCGATCGTGACGAAGGCGAGCGCGGCCGGCACCGTCGCCAGCGCGGCGATGCGCCGCACCCAGGCTTTCCACTCGCGCCGCTCGACCAGCGCCGCGCCGATGGCGATGCACAACGTCGCCGCGACGACGGGCATCATGGTTTCGTAAGTCCACATCGCGCCCGCGACGGCGAACCCGGTCAAGAAGAAGTGGCGCAGCCGGCGGGTGCGCAGGGCAACCGCTATTCCGTAAAATGGCAGGATGGCCCACAGCTTCGTGTACGATTCGACGTTGGCCGCGCGGCTGGCGGTGATGTCCGCCAGCGACACGCCAAGCAACAGTGTGGCGACGAGCGCGGTCGGCGTATCGAATAACTCGCGCACCAGGCGGTAGAAAAAGAACGAGGCGAGGATGCTGAAGACCGCCACGCTGATGCGCCCTGGCGTCAACCCCACGCCCATCGTCCACTGGAACGGCGCTTGCAACCAGAACGACATCGGCAGGTAGCGGCGATGATACTCGGCCCCCATGCCGGTGAGGGTTGACCCGTCAACCATCGTCGAGACGACTTCAATCGTCCACTTGGTTTCGTCGCCGTCCGTTCCGTAGGGCATGCGCTTGATCTCGTAGATGCGGGCGAAGATAGTCACCGCCAGCACGATCGTGAGCAGGGTCAACTCCACGCGCCGGCTGAGTGAACTGGCGGGAGCCGTCATCTTGCGTGTGATCAGCATCCACACGCAAAACAGCGCACCCGCCCCGACGTAAAACGCCAGCGCGGCATCCGGCTCGCCGCGCTGGACATGCACCTGGGCCTGAAGCGCGAGCAGCGCGCTGAGCGTGATGACCGCTGCGGCGATCGCGTCGGCCATGCGACGCCGGATCAGCCCGAACACGGCGATGACGATCAGGCCGACTACGCCAAGCCCGGCCAGGATCGGCGCGCTGTCAGCCGCCCGCGAGAGCAGCGTGCGGCGCAGTGTCATCAACGAATCGAAAGGCAGATCGACGCTTAGCGGCGGGCGGATGCCGGGAGGGGGAGACAGGTTCCACAGCAACAACCCGAAGAGGATCAGGCCGCCTGCGATGAGCACTCCGGGTTGCTGGCCCAACCGGGCCAGCGCGGCAAATGGACGTGACGGTTGATCGCCGGACATGTGGCACTTTGAACGCTACTTCTTCCAGCCGGCGGATAACAACACGCCGGTATATTCCTCGCGCTCTACGGGCATCTCGGCATGGGTGACGCGATGGGGGGCCATGCCTGCTTCGATGAGCGACACGCGCAGTTGGTCGTGCGTCAGATCGAGGCAGGGGAACACCGCTCCATCGACCGCGTAGAGCGTCGTGCCGGTGGTGACGCTGAGCAAGAACAGCCCGCCGGGCGCCAGCCAATCGGCCAGGTGGCGCACCATGCGCTTGAAATCGGCTAGGTTGCGCGCAGACACGTCGAGACAGTGATGCGCGGTGATCACGTCGTACGGCGGACGCGGATCGCTAAGCATACTCTCGGTGCGCGCGTCGCACTCGGTGATGTGTGTCATCTTTTGCCGCAGCATGTCTTCGTGCGCGGCGACTGCCGTGTCGTCGTGAGACAGCCCTTCCAGCTCGAGAATGTATTGCGTATACGGTTGCCAGTTGTGCGCGCCGGGTTCCCCCCGCTGCCAGGCCCGCACCAATCCCAGTGCCGATGGAACGAAATCACTGAAGTGAACGCTCGACGCTTTGCGGGCCAGGGCCAGCACACTGTACAACGTCGGCCCGCCGCCGTATTCGAGCACGCGTACGCCTTGCGGGAGATCGCGGATCTGATCGATCCAGAACCTCAACGTAAAACGATCTTCGTCGCTGAGCGCCGTGAAGTACCAGTGCAGGTACTCGCGCGCGTCAAACACGTCTCGCATGTCGTTCATCTCATCAGATTCCTCTCTTCGTGTGGATTTCAGGGAAGCGTGATCACCTCCTCGCTCTCACCCTGAGAGAAGCAAAGAATCAATGGATTCTTCACTGCGCTCAGGATGCCAGCCCACCAGCCAACCATCCAACCAACCATCCATCCATCTAACCGACCATCCCACTACTTCAACCCCAGAAGATTCCGTGCAATAACCAGCCGCTGAATCTCGCTTGTCCCTTCGTAAATCTCCGTGATCTTCGCATCGCGGAAATAGCGCTCCAGCGGCATCTCCTTGCTGTAGCCCATGCCGCCGTGAATCTGGATCGCCTTCTCGGTGACCCACATTGCCGTCTCCGATGCGTAGAGCTTCGCCATGCTGGCTTCCAGAGTATAGCGTTCGCCCGCGCGCTTGCTGCGTTCTTTCGCCAGCGCCGCGCTGTAGATCAAGAGGCGGGCTGCTTCGATGCGCGTTTTCATGTCGGCCAGCAGCCACTGAATGCCCTGGAAGTAGCCGATGGGCTGGCCGAACGCCTCGCGCGTTTTGGCGTATTGCAGGCTGGCCTCGAAGGCCGCCTCGGCCACGCCCAGCGCCTGCGCCGCGATGCCGATGCGCCCCGCGTCCAGCACCGTCATCGCGATCTTGAAGCCTTCACCCTCCTGGCCCAGGCGGTTCTCGACCGGGCAGCGGTAGTTGTCGTAGACGATCTCGCACGTGGCCGAGGCCCGAATGCCCAGTTTGGGTTCGGTCTTGCCGCGAATGAAGCCCGGCTTATCCGTCTCGATGATGAAAGCGGTGATGCCGTTGTGCTTCTTTTCGGGATCGGTCATCGTGAACAACACCACGTACCTGGCGACCGGGCCGGAGGTGACCCACGACTTCCGCCCGTCGATGATGTAACTGTCGCCTTGACGCACCGCACGGCTGCGCATCGTGCCCGCGTCTGATCCACTCATCGGCTCGGTCAACGAGTACGCGCCGACGGCCTGGCCCGACGCGACCGGCGTGACGTACTTGCGCTTCTGCTCCTCGGTCCCGAACTTCAGGATGCCGTGGCAATACAGCGAGTTGTTCACCGACATGATCGTGCTGTGGCTCACATCGGCTTTGGCGATTTCTTCCATCGCCAGCGCGTAGGACAGCGTGTCGAGGCCGGCACCGCCGTACTCTTCTGGAACCTCGATGCCCATCAGCCCCAGCGCGCCCATCTTCTTGACGGTTTCCAGCGGGAACTCGCCCGTCTCGTCGAAGTGCGCGGCGATCGGCGCGATCTCCTTCTGCGCAAAATCGCGCGTCGCATCGCGGATCATGCGCTGCGTTTCAGCCAGCTCGAGGCTGGGGCCCGTGAGCGTTTCCTCGGACAGGGCCATGCCTTCCTCCCTCGGATGTTGGGGCAGACGATGGAGTATGAAAGTATGGGCGTAAAGATACTTTCACGCCGTGCGGACTTGGCGATTATAGCATAGCACGCCTGCGCGTCTAGTGTAGCGCGCTAGAAGGGCGGGGCGTTTCCGTTCTCGCTTCAATGTTATAATCGCGACGGACTGAGAAGGAGACTCCCAAGATGAAACCCACTCCCTTCCGCTTCCCCTCTCGTCGCTCGGTCGCCATGGCGATGAATGGCATGGTCGCCGCCAGCCAGCCGCTCGCCGCGATGGCCGGATTGCGGATGCTGATGCAGGGCGGCAACGCGGTCGATGCCGCCGTCGCAACCGCTGCCGCGCTCAACGTCGTCGAGCCGGTGTCGACGGGCGCGGGCGGCGATGCCTTCGCGCTGACCTACGTGGCGAAGACCGGCACGATCACCGCGCTCAATGCCAGCGGTCGAGCGCCGAAAGCGCAAACGCTTCAAGAAATGCGCCGGCGCGGCCACGCGACAATGCCGACCTTCGGCGGCTTGACCGTGACGGTTCCGGGAGCCGTCGCCGGGTGGGCCGATATTCTGAAGCGACATGGCGCACTGACGTTGGCCGAGGTGCTGAAGCCGGCGATCGAATTGGCGGAGCAGGGCCATCCGGTGACCGAAGTGATTGCCGGTCACTGGCGTAACCTGGAGCATCGCGCGGATCAATTCCCGATGCTGGCGAAGTTCTACCTGGTCGATGGCCACGCGCCCAGGCCGGGAGAGATTTTCAAGAACCCCGCGCTGGCCCGCACGCTGCGCGCGATCGCCGAAGGCGGCCCTGATGCGTTTTATCGCGGCCCGATCGCCGAGTCGATCGTCAGGATCATTCAGGCGAACGGCGGGCTGATGACGCTCGAAGATATGGCTGCACATGCATCGACGTGGGACGATCCGATCCAGACCGATTATCGCGGCGTGACGATCGTCGAGTGTCCGCCGAACGGGCAGGGGATCGTCGCGCTCGAAGCGCTCAACCTTCTTGAGGGTTTTGATGTCGCGTCGATGGGCTACGCTACCCCGACCTACTATCATCACCTGATCGAAGCGACGAAACTCGCCTTCGTGGATGCGCTGGCTTACGTCGGCGACCCGCGCATGTCGCCTGTGCCGATTGCCGGGCTGATCGACAAGGGCTATGCCGCAGAGCGGCGCGGGCAGATCAACCCACGCCGGGCCGCGTCTCCCGCCGTGCCGGGCAAGCCGCCGGGCGGCACAGTGTATCTCAGCGTGATCGACAAAGACCGCAACGCCTGCTCGTTCATCAACAGCAATTACATGGGCTTCGGGTCGGGCCTGGCAACCGAGGGCGTCGCGTTGCAGAATCGGGGCGCGCTGTTTTCACTCGACGAAGGGCATCCCAACTGCATCGCGCCGGGCAAGCGGCCCTATCACACCATCATCCCCGCGCTGGCATTGAAGCAAGGCCGGTTGTGGATGTCGTTCGGCGTGATGGGTGGGTTCGTTCAGCCGCAGGGGCACGTGCAGGTGGTCTGCAACAGGGTGGACTTCGATATGAACCCGCAGCAGGCGCTCGACGCGCCGCGCAGCGTGTGGTACGACGGCGCGCTGGTCGATCTGGAAGATGGCATCGGCGAAGACACCCGCTCCGCGTTAGCGGCGATGGGGCACGACCTGATGGCGAAGGACGATCCGCGCCGATACTACGGCGGCGGCCAGATCGTCGCCATCGATGAAGACAGCAACGCGTTACTAGGCGGCAGCGAGCCGCGCAAAGACGGTGTGGCTATTGGTTTCTAATATGGCCGTTGCCAAAGTCCAGTCTGTTATAATCGCCCCATGCCCGGGTACGCCTATCAGCGCATTGTTGTCAAACTCGGCACATCTACGCTTACCGCCGGCACGCCCTACCTCTCGCCGCCGCGCATTGTCGATCTGGTGCGGCAGATGGCGAGCCTGGTCGATGCCGGCGTGCAGGTCGTTCTGGTGTCGTCGGGCGCGATTGCCGCCGGGCGCGAGCAACTGGATTTCCCGACACTGCCCAAAGGTATTCCTAAACGCCAGATGCTGGCGAGCATCGGCCAGCCGCGTTTGATGGCGCTGTACGCGCAGCTGTTCGACCTGTATAAGCGCACGGTGTCTCAGGTGTTGCTGACGCGCCACGACTTCGCACAGCGCCGATCGTATCTGAATGCGCGCAACACGCTGATAAGCCTGCTGGATATGGCCGTCATCCCGATCATCAACGAGAACGACACAGTCGCCACGGAAGAGATTCGCGTCGGTGACAACGATAACCTGTCCGCGCTGGTCGCCAACCTGATCGACGCCGATTTGCTGCTGCTGCTGACCGATCAGCCCGGCCTGTTCACTGCCGATCCGAAAACCGATCCATCGGCCAGGCTGCTTGCGGAAGTGACCGGAGCCGATATTTCGTCCGGTTTGTGGGCGGCGGCCGGCGTGTCGGCGAACGGTCTGGGCACGGGCGGCATGGTCACCAAATTGCAAGCCGCCGATCTGGCACGCCGATCCGGCACGACGACGATCATCGCGCGCGGCGACGATCCCGACGTTATTGCCCGCGTCGCGCGCGGCGAGGCGATGGGCACACGCTTCCCTGCACTCGTCTCGGCGCTGGAGAGCCGCAAGCGCTACATTCTTTCGGGCTGGGATGGCAAGAGCCGCATCAAAGTGGATGGGGGCGCGGCACGCGCGCTGGGCAAAGGAAGCAGCCTGCTGCCGGTGGGTGTGACCGATGTGGCCGGCGACTTCGAGCGCGGCGATACGGTGGCCGTCTTCGATCCGGACGGTCACGAACTGGCGCGCGGCATGGTCAATTATCACGCCGGCGAACTCGCGCGCATTCGAGGCCATCGCTCGGATCAAATCGAGTCGATTCTAGGTTATGCGTTTGGTGATGAAGTGATTCACCGCGATCATCTCGTGCTGTTAGAGGCTGTCTAAAAAGGTCGCTGTGGTAACCACCAAGGCGGTGCAGTGCTCCCGTCAGCATCCAAAAACGGCTCATCCGACTTTAGTGGGAACGCTCAATATGGGTTTCAAGGAGGTCGATGCAACGAATTCGTATCGGATAAACGGATGCAGCCCATACGCCGCCGCACCTGATCGAGGATTCGTTTGTCCGTTTCTATTCGTTGCTTCGACCCGCCACCCTGAAACCCGTGAAGAGCGAGCGGGAATTGAACCGCCGAGAACGCAGAGAGCGCCGGGTTTCCCTAATGCTCTACGGCCTCGGCGCGCCTTCGGCGTCTGCGGTGAGGTTCCGCGTTGAACCCGGAAGAGCTGGCTTTCTTTGTGGCTTGGAGTCTTGGTGGTGAGTTTTATACTCGACGCGGGAACAATCTGCGGTTTTGCTCACCGACCGCGTCCTCGCGGTCGATCCGGATAGACGCCCGCGTGGACGCGGGCTTTGAGCAGCAAAAGGCGCAACTTGTGACCGCGCGCAGTATAACTGAGAGAACTGGAGAGGCAAGCGTATGGAGGCGGCATGATCGATTTGGAAGCCATGGGGATCGCTGCGCGAGGCGCGGTGCGCCAGATGGCGCGCGCCGGGAGCGAGGCAAAACGCGGCGTGTTGCACACGCTGGCCGATGGCTTGAGCGCGTACCAGGCTGATGTATTGGCTGCGAACGCGCGCGACATGCAGGCCGGGCGCGAGATCGGCTTGAGTGACGCGCTGATCGACCGGCTGATGCTCGATCCGAAGCGACTCGGCGCGATCGCTGCCGATGTGCGCTCCGTGGCCGAGCTGCCCGATCCGGTCGGCGAGCGCTTCGACGAGCGGAGGCTGCCCAACGGCCTGCAGGTGTGCCGCCAGCGCGTCCCGATCGGCGTGCTGGGCGTAATCTACGAATCCCGTCCCAACGTCACGATAGACGTGTCGGCGCTGGCGATCAAGACCGGCAACGTGGCGATACTGCGCGGCGGCACGGAGACGCTTCACTCGAACCGCGCGCTGATGGGCGTGGTGCAAAAAGCGCTCGCGTCGCACGGCCTGCCGATGGCGGCGGTGCAGTTCATCGACGATCCGGACCGCAAGCACGTCGGCGGACTGCTGCGCCTGCACAAGTACGTGGACCTGATCATCCCGCGCGGCGGAAACGCGCTGCACGAGTTCTGCCGCGAGAACAGCACCATCCCCGTCATCACCGGCGGCATCGGCATCTGTCACCTGTACGTGGACGAGAGCGCACACCTCAAAGCCGCATTGCCTGTCATCCATAACGCCAAAGTCCAGCGGCCCTCGGTGTGCAACGCGCTGGATACGGTGCTCGTTCATCAGTCGATCGCGGACGGCTTTCTGCCGCAGGTTGTCGCGCACCTGGCCGAAAGCGGCGTGACCTTCCGCGCCGAGCCGCGCGCCCTCGCCGCATTGGGCAATGGCGCTGCGCCGCCGGTTGTGAAGCCCGCCGGGCCGAATGATTTTGATACCGAGTGGCTGTCGCTGGTGCTGGGCTTGAAGGTAGTGGATAGTCTTGACGAAGCGATCGCGCACATCATTACGCACAGCACCGGCCATTCCGACGGCATACTCACGCAGAACGAAGAGAACGCGGCGCGTTTCGTCGCCGAGGTCGATTCGGCGGCCGTGTACGTCAACGCCAGCACGCGCTTCACCGACGGGGCGCAGTTGGGCCTGGGCGCGGAGGTCGCAGTCAGCACGCAGCGGTTGCACGCGCGCGGGCCAATGGGCTTGCCCGAACTGACGACGTACAAGTGGGTTGTGCGCGGGAATTACACATCGCGCCCGGGGTAGGGTGAGGTCGATCCAATCCTATGCTCAACGATCATCCACCTGTCTGGCCTCTCACCGATCTGGTCATCTTCGATTGCGACAGTACGCTGAGCCGCGTCGAAGGCATCAACGAACTGGCGCGCCTGACCGGCACGACGACGGACGTGGCCGCGCTGACGCAGCGCGCGATGAACGGCGAAGTGCCGCTGGAGAGCGTGTATGCGTATCGCCTGCGCACGTCCAATCCGACGCAGGCGCAGGTCAGCCACCTGCGGCGCGTTTACCGCGAAAACGTCATCACCGACGCGCGCGAAGTCGTCACCGCGTTGCAAGACCTGGGCTGCAAGGTCTTCATCGTCAGCGGCGGCCTGTATGATCCGGTGCGCGACTTTGGCGTATGGCTGGACATCCCGCGCGATCACATTTACGCGGTCGACATGGAATACGATCAACTCGCCGGTCGATGGTGGCGCTATTGGGAACAGCCCGGCGGTCAGAACCCCAACGCCAATTACCTGGCCGTGAAGAGCAGTCCCCTGACGGCCACCGGCGGCAAGCGCGTGCTGATCGAGCGTATCCGGGGCCGCTTCCCCGGTCGGGCAATGCTCGTCGGCGATGGCATGTCCGACCTGGAGGCGCAGTCGGAGGTCGACCTGTTCGTCGGTTTCGGCGGGGTAGTGTATCGCGAGCAGGTCGCGGAGCGAGCACCCATCTATATCAAGACGCCGCACCTCTCGCCGATCCTGTCGCTCGCGCTGGCGCGATTGGCGAACGTCGCGCAGTGGCGCTACTTGTTCGACGAAGGGCTGGAGCGCATTGAGCGCGGCGAGGTGAACTTTCACGATTTCGCCGTGCGCGAAATGTTCCTGGCAGCCATTCGCCGGTAACCTCACCCCATCCCCCAACCCCTTCCTCATCCCATCGGAGTGGGCTTAAAAGGGGAGGCCTCACCGCTGAGGCGCAGAGGGCACTGAGTTTTACCAGGAGATTCTCTGCGCTCTCAGCGTCTCGGCGGTGAATTCCGGACTTTCAAAACATTCGCCAGCGGGAGAGGAAGGGGACAGGCAGGATAGAGAGGTCAGATGTTCCGCATTCTCGTTTCCGATCATCTCGATCTTGAAGGCTGGGAGTTGTTGCGCGCCGCGCCGGATGTTGTGGTGGACGGCCCGTATCCCGATCGCGCGAGCGTGCTGGCCGCTGCCGGTGAAGCCGATGCGTTGATCATCCGTTCCAGCACGCAGGTCGATGCCGAGTTACTCGATCATGCGCCGTGGCTGCGCGTCGTCGCGCGGGCCGGAGCGCTGCTCGACAACGTGGACATCGACGAGGCGACGCGGCGCGGCGTCGTCGTGATCAACGTGCCGTATGCGAACGTGATCGCCGTCGCGGAACACACGCTGGCGATGATGCTGGCGCTGGCGCGCGACATTCCACGCGGCTATGCCACGCTGCGCGAGGGCCGCTGGGAGCGGCACCAGATGCGCGGCGTCCAGCTCAACGGCAAGACGCTGGGCATCATCGGCTATGGCCGGCATGGGCGCGAGGTCGCCGCGCGGGCGCAGGCGTTCGGTATGCGCATCTTGGCCTACGATCCGTACATCGACGAAGGCTACGCGCGCGAGCGCGATGTCGGCACTGTCCCATTGGCCGAGCTGCTGCAGCGATCGGACATTATTTCACTGCACGCGGCCATCACGCCGGAGACTCGCCACATCCTGAATGCTGAAGCCTTCAAGTTGATGCGAAGCGGCGTGCGCGTCGTGAACTGCACGCACGCCGACCTGGTGGACGAGTCGGCCTTGCTCGACGCGCTGGACTCGGGCAAGGTGGCCGGAGCCGCACTCGATGTGTTGTCGGTCGAGCCGCCGCCGCCCGATCATCCACTGGTGGGTCATCTGAAAGTGATTGCCGTCCCGCACCTGAATCAAAACACGGCCGAGTCGCAGCGCGAGACCTCGCGCCAGGTTGCCGAACACGTGCTCAGCGCGCTGCGTGGCGACGATTATCGCAACGCCGTCAATCTGCCGTTCGGGAGCGGAGCAGAGTACCAGCCCAATCGGCCGTATCTCGAACTGGCCGAGAAGCTGGGCGCGCTGCTGCGGCAGGTGGCCGGCGACGGCATCCATCAGGTCGAGCTGGAGGTGCAGGGCGACAGCGTCCGCCACCTGGTGCGCCCGATCGCTACGGCGTTGCTGACCGGCCTGCTGCGGTTGTATCCTGCCGGCCCGCGACCGGTGAATTACGTCAGCGCGCCGATCATCGCCTACGAGCAAGGCATTGAGACGAAGCAAGTCGTCGGCATGGATGTGGTGGATTACCCCAACCTCATCTCGTGCCGCGCGCACTGGAACGGCGGATCGCAGCTGGTGGCCGGCGTGTTGTTCGCAGGCAGCGAAGGGCGGCTGGTTCAGTACGGCGACATCCGCATCCACGCCAAGCCGGAAGGCTACATCCTCTTCTTAGAGAATCGCGACGTGCCGGGTGTGATCGGCCGCGTCGGCACACTGCTCGGTGCGAACGGCGTGAACATCGGTGAGTGGCGCTTGGGGCGCGATCGGCCCGGTGGCCGGGCGGTGTCGTTCATCAACATCGACTCGGCCTGCCCGCCCGAGGTGCTGGAGGAGCTGCGCCGGTCGCCGGACGTGCACGCTGCGAAGTTGGTGAAGTTGTAAAGGCGATTTTCGCCGCACTTTACCATGCACCAGATTCGTCCGAACGTACCTGATGCGCTGATCACGGAAATCACCGAAACGCTCGCGCGCTGGCTGCCGGCCGGCGACGCCGCGCTCGCGCCGCGCGATTGGGGCGCTGACGAGTGGCTCGCCGCCGAATGGGTGACGTATGTGCAGAACGCGCTGCCGTGGCTCCATCAACGCGTCGAGCAGGCGAGTGTCTCAATGCCTGCCGCTTCGCATGCCAGCCTGTCCGCGCTCAATGCGCTGAGCCGCGAACGCACTGCGCGTATGCTCGATGCGGCGGTCGAGCTGATCCAGGCGCTGCGCGCCGAGGGCATCCGGGCTGTGCCGTTCAAAGGCGCGGCGCTCGCGCCGTTGTATTACGCCGATCCACTGATGCGCCCCCTGGCCGACCTGGATATCCTCGTCCGCGAAAACGATGTGCGCAGCGGCATTGCCGTGCTGGAGCGCCTGGGCTACGTGTATTATTCGCGCTCAGCCGAGGACTTCGTATACCTGCGCGGCGAGCGCAAGTCCAACATCTGGCATCCCGACAACGTCCAACCGGTTGAATTGCATTTTCGCATTCAAGAAGAATATGCCGGCCTGGTCTACGATCTCACCGACGCAGTGTGGTCGTCGGCTGAACGGCGCGCTTACTGGAAGGGCAGCGACGCGCCGGTGCCTTCGCCGCCGGTCTTGCTCCAGCATCTATGCGCGCACACCACCAGCGACTGGCTGATTCAACGCGGCAAGTTAATGGAGATAGGCGATCTTCAGGTTGTCGCGCCGCACCTGAGCGAGTCAGAATGGCAGGCCTTCATGGCGGCTATGACTGCGCACGGCGCGCGTTTCGTTTATCCGGCGCTCGCGGTCACAGCCCGTTATGCGCCTGGCTCGATTCCCGATGCCGCGCTCGCTGCGCTTCGCGCGCGCGTCATGTCGCCGGTGCGCGTGTGGAGCGAGTCGCTCACACTGGCCGGGGCATCCGAATCGAACCCCAGGCCGCGCAGCGGCATCGGGCTGGGTATAGCGCGCCTGTTGGCTCGATCGCGCGGCGAGCGCGTGCGCATGTGGCTGCGATCGTTCTTCCCGCGCCGCTGGAACCTGGTTAAGCGTTATCCGCGCCTGGCCGCATCTCCACTCTTCCCTCTGTGCTACGTCCTCATCAATCTCGATCGAGCCAGGAACATGTTTAGGGTGAGGCTGGCACGCTAGAGCCTCGCGGGTGAAACCATCGCCCCAGGCAATCTACCGCAGTCTGTAATCCAAACGCTCGCACCGTTCGTAATACATTCAACCGGAGCGAAGCGAAGGTGTGCACGCAAAGGTTGTCACTTTGCCGCCGCCGGGGGCTGAAGCCGCCCGGCTCAACCCACGAAGCCCGGTAAACCGGGCTGAATACAGCCGGATTCACGGGAGCACTCCCCCAAAAGACGGGGACTTCGTGCACCGCATGTGTCCGGCT
>DATBWU010000076.1:0-5436 GCA_036514635.1 Anaerolineae bacterium
CGAGTTCATCGGCGGGCGCACGCCGGCCATGGCGCAAGTTTCTGGGTAGCGCAGCGAAGGGTCTCGGCTTGTCGGGCAGAGATTCTTCGCTGCGCTCAGAATGACAAAAAACGGAAGTTGTTTTTGGACGAGTCCTAAGCGATTGAGAATCCCCTGCCGGCATACCTGTGCCTTTGTACGGGTTGCGCCCGCCCCATCGTACAGCGCGATGGCTGGCTATCACAGGGATAATTAACGCAGGGCTTACGCAAAAGGGAGGGACCTCATGCAGTACAAGCTACTCGGTAAAAGCGGCCTGCGCGTGTCCGAGTTGTGCCTGGGCACGATGACCTTTGGCGAGGATTGGGGCTGGGGCGCATCGAAAGACGCGAGCCGCACGATTTTGAATGTGTACGCCGAGGCCGGAGGTAACTTCATCGACACGTCGTGCAACTACACCAACGGCACCAGCGAGAAGTTCGTCGGCGAGTTCGTCGCGCCGGATCGCGATCACTTCGTCGTCGCCACCAAGTACAGCCTCATCGAGCGCAAGGACGATCCCAACTTCGGTGGCAACCATCGCAAGAACATGCTGCGCTCGCTGGAAGGCAGCCTGAAGCGGCTCAACACCGATTACATCGACCTGTTCTACCTGCACATGTGGGACTTCACGACGCCGGTCGAAGAAGTGATGCGCGGGCTGGACGATCTGGTGCGGTCGGGCAAGGTGTTATACGTCGGCCTCTCGGATGCGCCAGCCTGGATCGCCGCGCAGGCGAACACACTGGCCGATCTACGCGGCCGGTCGCGCTTCGTTGCGCTGCAAGCGCCGTACAGCCTGGCCGATCGAGCCGTCGAGCGCGATCTGCTGCCCGTGGCGCACGCCTTCGACATGGCTTTCCTGGCCTGGGGTCTGCTAGAGGCCGGCGAGTTGACGGGAAAGTACAACACCGGGTCGCCGGAACCGAAACGCAATCAAAGCATCAGCCCGAAGAACCGGCAGCTCGCCGACGTGTTGATGGCGCTGGCGAACGAGATTGGCCGCACGCCGTCGCAAGTTGCCATCAACTGGGTGCGGCAGCAAGCCGCAGCACACCGCGCGCCGATCATCCCCATCCTCGGCGCGCGGCGAGAGGCGCACATTCGAGACAACCTGGGCTGCCTGGAGTTCACACTCACGGACGAGCAACTTCAGCGCCTGAGCGCCGCCAGCCCGATCGACCTCGGCTTCCCGCACAGCTTCCTCGCCGATGACTTCGTCAAGAGCCTGATCTTCGGTGAGACGTACCGGCAGATTGACAATCATCGAAGGTAACGAAAACCTCCCGCAGGTTGCCGACCTACGGGAGGTGATATCCTCACCTCATCTCGATCAGCACCTTCAACGTCCCTCGCGCCGCCGCCCGCTCGAAGGCCGCCAACCCGTCGTCCAGCGAGTAGCGCGCGTGGATCATCGACTCCACGTCCAGCAGTCCCTGCTCCAGCAAGCGAATCGCCGGCTCGAACGGCCCGCAGCGCGACCCGATCAGCGACACCTCGTCCACCACGACCATCGTCAGGTTGACGGTCAACTCGCCGTGATAGGTGGACTTCAAGACAATCGTTCCGCGCGGGCGGACGAGTTGGCGCGCGACCGCAAAGCCTTCTGGCATTCCAGTCGCTTCGACGACCACATCTGCACCCCGATCAACGTCATCCGCCGACGTAGACACGCGGATGCCGCGCTGCGCTAGAATGTCGAGCTTGTCGGCGTGGCGTCCCAGCGCCACCAGGTGGCAGCCGGTCAATTGCAGCACCTGCGCGCACAACAGGCCGAGCTTGCCGTCGCCGACGACGACCACGCGATCGGTGGGTCGGATGTGGATGTGCTGCGTTATCTCGCACGCAGCCGCCAGCGGCTCGACGAACACCGCCTGATCGTCGCTCACCACGTCTGGCAGCGGGTGCAAGTTCACCACCGGCAGAGTCAGATACTCGGCAAACGCGCCGTCGCGCCGGTCGATGCCCAGCGTCGTCCGATTGGGGCAGTGCGCAGGCCGCCCGGCGCGGCACGCCTCGCACTTACCGCACGCCGCATTGATCTCGCCGGCCACACGCCGCCCAACCCAATCCCTGTAGGAGACATCTCCAGATGTCGATTCTCCAGATGTCGATTCTACAATGCCGACGAACTCGTGGCCCGGCACGCCTTTGAACGACATGTAGCCTTTGACCAGTTCCAGGTCCGTGTTGCAGATGCCCGCCTGCCGAACCCGGATCAGCGCCTCGCCCGGCGGCACTTGCGGCATGGGGTAATCCTTCTCCAACCGCAGTGTGCCATCTAACACCAAAGCACGCATCGTCCCTCCGTGATGCTCAACGCGGCCGCCTGCCTCAGCCGATAACAGCGATCCGCGAATCTACACGAATGAACACGAATAAAAGCAGATCTGTGAAGATTCGTGTTATTCGTGGATCAAAATCCTTCATAACAAAACAGGCCGAGTTCCCCCGACCTGTCATTCTACATTCTGCATTCTACATTCTGCATTCTGCATTCTGCATTCTACATTCTACATTCTGCATTCTACATTCTGCATTCTGCATTCTACATTCTGCATTCTACATTCTACATTCTGCATTCTACATTCTGCATTCTACATTCTGCATTCTACATTCTGCATTCTGCATTCACCTACGCTGCCTGCTCGATCGGTCTCCGGCGGAACCACGTCCGCCACTCGCGGTTCTCCCACACCACCAGAATCTGCGCCGCGTTGAAGATCGACGAGTACGTGCCGCTCAGCAGGCCGATCAGCAGGATGACGATGAAGTTGCGAATGGTGATCCCGCCGAACAGCGCCAGCGCCAGCATCGTGAAGAACATCGTCAATTGCGTGACCAGCGACCGGGCCACCGTCTGGACCAGGCTCATGTTCACGATCCGCTCGTAACTCTCGCCCCGCCGCCGCATCAGGTTTTCCCGGATGCGATCAAACACGACGATCTTGTCCTGCACCGAGAAGCCCAGCATGGTGAGCAATGCAGTCAAAAACAGCGAATCCACCTGCCAGCCCAGCAATTTGCCGAATAGCGCGGCCACGCCGACGATGACGGCCACGTCGTGCAGCAATCCCAGAATGGCCGCCACGCCGTAGCGAAACGCGTGCGGCACCTGGCGGAAGGCGAACCACAGGAACAGCATGATGCCGATTGTGGCAACGCCGATCGTTTGGAGCGCGCGCTGAATCACCTCCGCGCCAATCGTCGCACTGACCGAACTGAACTCCAGCTCGGTAAAATTGCCGAACCGCTGGCGAATCACCGCCGACACTGCGTTCTTTTGAAATTCGTCCATCTCTTGCGATCGAATCTGAATGCCATTGTCGGAAAAGGATTGCACCTGACTATCACCGAAACCGAACTCGCCGTAGATCAGCTTGACCTGCGCCGGCTGCGGCGCGGTCCCTTCAAACTGTAGCTTCAGCAGCGAACCGCCGGTGAAGTCGATCGACAGCGGCAAGCCCAGCGTCGCCAGCGCGATCAGCCCCGGCACGATGATCAACAGTGAGAAAGCAAAGAACCAATAACGCTTGCTGACGATATTCCACATGCGCGTCTCTCCACTCCGCACGACTCGTCCGCAGGCCCCTCGCTTCGCGCCTGCGGGAGGATCTGGCTAAGCGCCAATCCGAAAACCTCGGAACGCGGACTTCAGTCCGCGCAGGCTAAAGCCTGCGATCCAGTTTTCGGATAGGTTCTAAGCGCCAAACAAGCCGAGCCGCCCTTCTAGATTGATGTTATCGATGATCGCGTGCAGCAGCGTGCGCGTCACCTGGATCGACGTGAACAGGCTGATCGCCACGCCGATCGCCAGCGTCAGGGCAAAGCCCTTGACGATGCTCGCGCCGAAGTTCGAGCCGAACCAGAACAGGATGGCGCAGGTGATGAGCGTCGAGATATTCGAGTCGCGGATCGACGTCCACGCCCGCTCAAAGCCGACCTCCACCGCCGTGTCCAACCGGCGGCCATTACGCAGCTCCTCTTTCATGCGCTCGAAGATCAACGTGTTGCCGTCTACCGCCACGCCGACCGATAGAATGAAGCCGGCGATGCCGGGCAGCGTCAGCGTCACGGGCAGCGCTTTGAAGATGGCGAAGGTCGTCAGGCCGTACAGGATCAGCGTCACCACCGCGACCAGCCCGGCCACACGATAATACAGCACCATGAACACAGCCACCGCCGACAGCCCGAGGATGCCGGCAACCACACTGGCCCGGATCGAGTCTTCGCCCAACGTTGGGCCGATCGTCGTGCTCTGCACCACGCGCAGCGAGGTCGGCAGCGAACCGTAGCGCAGCACGGTGAGCAAGTCTTGCGCCTCGGTCAGGCTGCCCGTCGTAATCTGGCCGCGCCCGTTCGGAATCTCCGATTGAATGCGGGGACACGACTGCACCCGATTATCCAATACAATGCACAGCGGGCCGCCGATGTTGTTGCGGGTATATTCGGCAAAAAGCGCCGCCGCTTCAGGCCTCAACTCGAAATCCACCGCCGACTCGCCCACCTGGCTGCGGCCGATCGTCAGGCTTTCCGAGCGGAGTTGATCGCCGGCAAACAGCGTCGTATACACCGGGCCGAACTGTTCCAGCAGGGGATCGGCCGGCAGCGGGACGGTGGGAGTGATCGACGTGGCGTCCGTCACGATCGAAGTGGGCGTCGGCGCGAGTGTCGGCGTCACGGCAGGTGTCACGGCCGGCGTGCTGGTCAACACGTGTGTCGGCGTGGGGCTGAGGTCGGTGCGGATAATCGCGCCAGCCTCGAAGAACTGGTCGCGCGTATCGACAAACTCCAGCCGGCCTGTCTGCTGAATCGCGCTGACCGCGCGGGCCGGGTCTTTTTCATTCGGCAGCTCGACGAGGATGCGGTTCGGGCCGGCGCGCTGGACAATCGGTTCAGTCAGGCCGAAGGCGTTGACGCGGCTCTCGATGATCTGCCGCGTGCGCTCCATGGTCGAGTCGTCGAGCGTCTGCCCCGGCGCGGGGATCGCTTCCAGCAGGACCTGCGTGCCGCCGCTCAGGTCCAGACCGAGTTTCGGCTCGATGAGACTGGTGAAGGAGAAGAATCCGGCGGCGGCAGCCAACACGAGGATCAACACTAACCAGAGGCGCGTGCGTGAAGACATGCGAGCGAATGACTCCAGGCAAGAAAGTCGCCGGCCTACGTTGCAGGCATCTCCCGATGCCGATCAGACCGGCGCGAGATTCCATGAGGATGGACGGGATTATAGTCGAAGAACGGCGATTGGTCAACGAAATGGCGGAACGGTGTGCACGCAAGGTTGTCACTTTGCCGCCGCCGGGGGCTGAAGCCGCCCGGCTCAACCCACGAAGCCCGGTAAACCGGGCTGAATACAGCCGGATTCACGGGAGCACTCCCCCAAAAGACGGGGACTTCGTGCACCGCATGTGTCCGGCT
>DATBWU010000077.1:0-2378 GCA_036514635.1 Anaerolineae bacterium
GGTCAATGCTCGAGCGACCGTGGCACGTATTTCATCAAGGTTGCGTGCGGATGGCTCCAGATAATCGACAAAGAGCTCACGTGGGAGACTAAGCGGGGCAGGCCGAATCACCGAATTTGCGAGTGTCGCAATAAGGTGAGACACAACAGCATTTGCAGCAGTTTTTGAGCCTGCCTTCACAAGGCACCTACTGAGAAGGCGTACAAGATCACCAGTATCACCGGACCCGGCAATCCGATCAACGGCAATGTCCCGTAGCGTGTTGAACGAGATGGGAGTGACGGCTCGGGGTTGGTCATGTTACGCGACTTTAAGTTGAACGAGAGAATCCGGTTGCACACGTTGCATCAACGCGCGAATCAAGCGCTTCATTTCGCGGAACCCACGCACGCTGCGGAATCCGCTGGCCGCCTCATGCAGGGCGGAACCGATCCAGCGAAGCAACATGTGGCCATCCTTCCAGCGCTTCACGTTGTGCGTGTAGTGGACAATCAAGCCGTTCAGGTTTTCGATCGGATTGGTACTGCGCAGCGTCTTGTAGAGCGCACCATCGATGCCAAGGGCGGTGATGGTGAGGGTCTCTTCGAGTCCCTCGCGCAGGCTCGCGCCTGCACCGGGATGAGTGTTGGCGAGGGATCGGGCGAGACGTTCGAGCTGTCGCCTGGCAAGCGCCGCGTCTTTGCTCTGCCAGGCATCGCGCAGCGCACGCGAGACGCTCGCATGCAATTCCTTTGGCAGATGATCGAGGACGTTTCTGCGTTTATGCTCCTGACAGCGCTGTACCAAGGCCAAGGAGCCGAATACTTCGTTGATCGCCCGTCGCAGGGCCTTGGCGCCATCGATGACCCACAGGTGCGGCACCGTGGCGTCCAGGCCCCGCTCGATCAGGTCGGCCAGCAGCGAGCGAACCATACGCGTGTTTTCCGTACTGCCTTCACGAATTCCCAGGATATGTTTTTCCCCCGCATCGTCGATGCCCAGGGCAATAAGCACCAAACGGTCGCGGAAATAGATGCCGTCGATCATCACCACGGGAAGAATCAGTTTCTCCAGCCGGCGGCCCAGCCAATCAGACAGCCGCTCGGTACTCAAGGCCACAAAGCGGCGCGACACCGCGCTTCTGGATACCGAGCCTTCCTGCTGACCAGCGGGAAGCCGATCAAGGGTACTGCGATAGCGGCGCGTGGACACCCCCGCGCCGATAGCCGCCAATGTCGCCGCATTCAGCGGATCGGCGTGGGCAGCCCATGCAAAGGTCGGCAGCGACACCTCTGCCGCTTCCAAGGCACGCGCTCGCGGGCGAGACACGGGAATTTTTCGACCACCCAGCGTCACCCAGCTTCGGGTATGGCCGCCTCGGTAGGCCGTGCGGGAGTCATCGGGCACCCCCTTGGGGCCGCACAGCGCTGCGCGGTCCTCTTCCATCATTGCAGACAAAACCGCTTTGCCCGCATTGATGCATAGCCCGAAGAAGGCGCTTTGCACATCGCGAAGCACTCCGGTGACCGGCAGCGAGAGTTGAACCTGGGCATCTCTGGAAACGAATTTCAGTTTGGACGACTTCGTGAGAGACTTCATCTCGGTGGCTCCTTTCTTGGTTTGGCGACCCCCTGCATACCACATGCAGGGGAAAGGAGCCGCCACTCTTACCTTAACCGTTCAACATTTTCTGGGACATTGCCGATCACAAGCCGAGATCGTGGCAAAGAAAATCCGCACCGCGCTCGCTATGCCTTATGTGCTTAAGATACAACATGAAGGAACAGCGGAAACACAAGTCGAGCATCAATGCACGGCGAGCATCGGCGTGGCGTTGTTTAGCAAGCATGACGCCATCGAGGATGACATCCTCAAGTGGGCGGACAAGGCGATGTATCAAGCCAAAGAGGCAGGGCACAATTTGATTCGGTTCTTTGATCCGAAAGCTTGAGTGACCGCATATCTGAGAACAGCGGTCGCTCGATGAACTCAGAATCGAAACCTCCAGGGCACTCGAGCCCGGACCAGGCAACGACCATGAACGCCGTGCGTAACCTGCTGGAGACACGCTTTCCCGGGCTTCACGCCCGCATCGAGAACATGCTGGTCGAGGCCGAGGCACGATACAACCATCAGACCAGCCAGGCGCCGTCGGAATTCCTCCTGGACCATGCCCGGCGCACGGCGGCCATTGCCCACAAGCTATCCGCAATGGAAGGGGTCGATCCATTCCTTCCGGCCCTGGTGGCGCTCTACCACGACGCGGGTAAGTTCCACGACGGCGAATACCACGCGGATGACGTCCCGGAAGAGGAGCATGCGGCGGTCCTGGCCGAGAGGATGCTCGCGGAATTCGGCGTCGCACGCGGCGACATCGAGGCTGTGCTGGGGGCGCTGCG
>DATBWU010000078.1:0-17572 GCA_036514635.1 Anaerolineae bacterium
AGTTGGAGAGAGGGGAAGGGGGTGGTGCGCCGCACCGGGGGTTAGGGCGAGGTCGAAAGTCGTCCATGCCAAGACTCTCCCGTCTTCATCTCAAGAAAGCGGTTTACGGCCTGGCTGGCCTGTTTTTTTTCATCCTGGCAATTCAACTGATGAAAGCCGGGGCCAGGGCGCTCGCCCCGCTGTTGCGAGAAACCTCGCTGATCCGTAACCCCCTCAACGCGCTCGGCTTCGGTTGGCTGGGCGCGTATTTTATCTTGAGCGGATCGCCGGTCGCGGCGGCGACGCTCGGCCTGTTCAACAGCGATGCGATCGACACGGCGCAGGCGTTCATGATGATCAACGGCTCGCGCATGGGTGCATCGTTCATCGTGCTGTTCGTCGGCTTCGTGTACCTGCTGCGCGGCCAGGAGCCGAAGCGCAGCCTGAGCATGGGGATGGTATCTCTGTTGACGACGTGGACGACGTACGTCCCGGCGATGCTGTTGGGCTATTCGGCGCTGTCGAACGGATGGCTGAATCACCTGCACTTCACGGCGAGCAGCCGGCTGGCCTCGGCGGTCGACGCGATCTTCGATCCGATCGTCAACCGGATCATCACGTTGGCCCCCGACCTGCTCGTATTCGTCGTCGGCCTGGGCGTGGTGGTGCTGGCCTTCAACTTGATCGACCGGGCGCTGCCGGAACTGAATCTCGGCAAGGCCGGCTTCGGGCAAGCGCCGCGCCTGCTGTACCGGCCGCTGGTGATGTTCGTCCTCGGCGCGGCGGTAACCAGCATGTCGATGTCGGTGTCGGTGTCGCTGGGGCTGCTGGTGCCGCTCTCGGCGCGCGGTTACGTCCGCGCCGAGAACGTGATCCCGTACATCATGGGCGCGAACGTCACTACGTTCGTCGATACGCTGGTCGCGTCGATGCTGATGAATAATCCGGCTGCCTTCGCGGTGGTGGTGACCGAGATGCTCAGCGTCGCGATCGTCTCGATCGTGATCCTGCTCATCTCGTATCGGGGTTACGAGCGGCTGATCTTGGGGCTGGTCGGAACGATCACGCGCAGCCGCCGCAACCTGAGCATCTTCTTGCTGGCGCTGGTGGGGACACCGATCGTCCTGCTGCTGATTTGAAACGTGTTGCGTCTGCGTGTTTCGCGCCCGATCGGTTCACGCAACACGCCGCACGCACTACACTGATGGAGACAGGGCCTTGCGCATTTTGATGTGTTCCGATGGATCGGAAACCTCTGAACATGCGGCGCGCTTCGCGTCGTATCTGCTGAAAGCGCCGGGCAACCAGGTGACGCTCTTTGGCGTGATCGAGAGCGAACGCGAGGCCGGCGCGATCAAGCACTCGCTCGATCTGCTCTTCGCGCGCCTGCGACCATCGCACTCGGAAATCGCCATCAAAATCGCGCGCGGGCATGCAGCCGAAGAGATTCTCAAAGAGGCCGAGACAGGCGGGTATGATTTGATCGTCGCCGGCGCGCGCGGGCGGCGTGGCTTGACGCGCTTCTTGCTCGGATCGACCTCGTCGCGCGTGGTGCAGTACGCGCCGTGCTCCGTGCTGGTCGTCAAGCGGACACCCGAGGAGCTGCGCCGCATGTTGGTGTGCACCGCCGGCGGCGCGCCCGGTCTGCACGACGTGCGCTTCGCGGCGCAGGTCGCCGCCGCCACGGAAGCGCGGCTGACCGTGCTGCACGTCATGTCGCAGATCGCCCTGAGTGAGGACTCCGATCTGTACGACCTGGAAGCATCGGCTGAAGAGTTGATGGCGCGCGGCACGCGCGAAGGCCTCCATCTGATGGCCGCGCTCGACATCCTGCGGCAGGCCGAGGTGGTCGGCGAAGTGAAAGTGCGGCACGGGCTGGTGCTGGACGAAATCGAAGGGGAAGCGCGCGAGGGCGGCTACGATACCATCGTCGTCGGCGCGCACTTCGCACGCGGCGTCAGCCGGTTGCTGTTGGATAACGTGACGTCCGACGTGTTGGAGAAGCTGAACGCGGCGGTGCTGGTGGTGAAGTCCTAAGAGACTGTCTTAAAACTCACCACCAAGACTCCACCCCGCAAAAAAACGCGGGGCAGGCGCCACAAAGAAACACCAAGAAAACTTGGAGAGGCTTGGTGTCGCCTGCCCCCTTCAGGGGGTGGTGACTCGCCTAGCGCGCCCCCGGCGCGAAGCGTCGGATACGCCCTGTCCGCTGCACAGCAGCGGGGGCGCGCTGGGCGGGGGCGTGGGGGTTACCGTAACGGCCTTTTCAGACAGGCTCTAAGGGTGAAGCGCGGAAGTTGTTCCGCGAGTCAGGTGTATAATCGAGCATGATAAGGCCGGGAACTGAAGGGACATGGATGGCAAAAGAGCGCATCCTGATCGCAGATGATAGCAAGGACATTACCGCGTTCTTGCAAGCTTATCTGGTGCAGCAGGGCTACGAGGTCCATATCGCCTACGATGGCGAAACCGCCGTGCGCTTGTTCGCCGCCCAGCCCTTCGACCTGGTGTTGACCGATCTGCAGATGCCGCGCCTGAACGGCCTGGGCGTGTTGCATCGCGTGAAAGAACGCGCGCCGAGCACGCCCGTGATCATCCTCACCGGCCACGCCTCGCTGGACACCGCGCTTGACGCGCTGCGCCACGGCGCGTACGATTATCTGCTCAAGCCGGTGGACAACGTCGATCAACTCCAGTTCACCGTCAACCGCGCGCTGTTCCAGCGCAACCTGGAGATCGATAACCGTCGCCTGATGGAGGAACTGAAGGAGACGAATGCTCACCTGGGGCAAAAGGTCGCCGAGCAGACGCACGAGCTGCGCGAGGCTTACGAGCGGCTGAAAGACGTCGACCGGATGAAGAGCGAGTTCCTGTCGATTGTATCACACGAGCTGCGCACGCCGTTGGCGGTCATGCTGATGGCCGCCCAGATCTTAAACACCCAGTTCGACGAGTTATCGCGCGAGCGGAAACAAGAGCAGTTGGGGAACCTGTATACCTACGGCCGGCGCTTGAAGCGGCTGGTGGAAAATCTGCTCGACTTCAGCCTGTTGGAGCGCGGCGAGCTGGAATTAGAGATCGACCCGGTCAACGTCCAGACCGTGATGCGGGAAGTCTTCGAGACCTACGCGCCACGCGCGAAGGACAAGGGCATCACGCTGCAGATCGCCCCACCGAAGAACGAGCTGATGGTGGCCGCCGACATGGGCCGGCTGGTCAATGCGCTAAGCCATCTCGTCGAGAACGCGATCAAGTTCACGCCGGCCGGTGGACGCGCCGCCATCGGTGCGCATGGGCCGGTGAGGGGGCCTGATGGTGCGGATGCTCCGCATGTGGTCATCGCCGTGACCGACACAGGGGTTGGTATCCCCGCCGATCGCCAGCACCTGCTGGGCCAGGCCTTCACGCAGGCCGATATGAGCGATCGGCGCCGCTTTGAAGGCATCGGGTTGGGGCTGGCCCTGGCGCACCGCATCGTCGCCGCGCACCGTGGTCGCATCACCTTCAAAAGCGGTCCGGGCAAAGGCAGCACCTTCGCTATCTGGCTGCCGCTGAATACGCAAGGTTGACCGGCAAGACCACCAAGTGCTCCAGGCCCGCGTCCGCGCGGTCGGCGAGCATTCAAGATGTGTACAATGACCTGGGGTTGAAGGGCAAGGTAACGATGTTCAAGACCTGGGCTTCTCGCTACACGCTGCTCGGATTCGCGCTCGGGCTAATCTTGCCTGTTGTCGATATCGCCACGGCCCTGGCGAACGATCGCCTGCCGCTCACGCTGGACTCCCTCAACTATCTCATCTTTGGCGAAGGGCGAGATATTGATCGCGGGATCATTCTCCTGATGCCTGTGATCCTGTCTGCACTGCTCGGCGTGTCCGGCCGGCAGCGCGACAAAAGTGTTCACCGGTTGAGCCTGATCGCCGATATTCGCAGCGTGTTGAACCAAGAGGTCGGCCTGGAATCGCTGTTGAATCTCCTCGCCCTCAAATGGGCGCGGCTCCTCGCCGCGCGCGAGTGCACCTTCGCCACATGGGATGCCCATGGGAACCGCTCAGCCCCATTGCATCCGCGCTGCCCTTACGACGAAGCCTCGGCCTCGATCCCCGTCGGTGAGGCCGGCACACCCCTGGCCCGGTGGGTGATCGACCACAACCGGGTGCAATCAGTCACACAGGCGGGCGGCTCATCCGTGCTGGCCGCTCCACTGGCCGTGAACAACGTCGCCTTCGGCGCGGTGATCTTCTCCGATCCACATTCGACGGGCCGGCTCACTCGGGATCGCACGCTGGAGGCTCTGGCGATCGCCGATCAGGTCGCGCTCACCATCGATCATCTGCGGGCCGGAGCCGAGCTGCGCCGCCGCGCCCGCGATATGGAAGCCATCAACCAGGTCGCGCGCCGCATCGCCGCCGGTTGGGGCATTGACCGTATTCTGACGACGGTGGCGGACAACGCGCAAGTGCGCTTCGGGTTCGATTACGTGGGCGTCTTAACCGTGGACGAAGAGACGAGCGAGTTTGCCATGCGCGCGCAGTCGGGTCCGCTGGCACAGTCGTTAGTGGATGTGTATCGCCAGCCGCTGACCCAGGGTCTGATCGGGCGCGCCTACCAAACGGGCCAGCAGGTTCTGGCGCGCGACGTGCAGCAGGAACCGGACTACGTGGAGGTGGCTCCCGGCTTGCGATCCGAGTTGATCATTCCCCTGCGCTCCGGCGCGCGTGTGATCGGCGTGATGAGTTTCGGCAGCCGTTACCTGAATGCTTTCCGCGAGGAGGACATCGCGGCGCTGCAAATCCTGGCCGATCAGGTGGCCGTGGCCGTGGAAAACGCGCGCCTGTACGATGAGACGCAGCGCGAGCGGCAGCGCCTGAGCGCGGTGCTGGCCAGCACCAATGATGCGGTGATCCTGATCGACGCGGCCGATCGGGTGCAGTTGTTCAATCGCGCCGCGGAGCGGCTGTTCGGTGTGACGACGGCGCAGGCCATCGGCGCGCGCTTAGACGATGCGCTGCGCCTGCCGCAGTTGATCGACGCTTATCGCCACGCCCCGTCTGAAACGCACGTCTTCGAACTGGCACTGGACGATGGGACGACGCTGCTGGCGAACCTGACCTCCGTCCGCGACGAGACGCTCGGCCTTCGGGGGCGGTTGATGGTGCTGCACGACATTACCGACCTCAAGCGGCTGGATCAACTGAAGTCGCAGATGATCCGCATGGCCTCGCACGATCTGCGCAACCCGTTGAACATGGCTTTTGGCTATCTCGATCTGCTGACAGACGCCGTCGCCGATTCCACGGAGAAAGCCGGCCCGTACTTAGAGGGTCTGGAACAGGGCTTGTGGCGGATGCGGAAATTGATCGAGGACCTGCTGGATGTCGAGCGCATCGAATCGGCAGCCGACCGCGTGCGCGAGCCGGTCGATCTCAACCAGGTGCTCTTGCGCGCGGCGGATGAGCTGAAGCCACAGGCGGCGGGGAAGCGTCAGGAGCTGATCGTTCAAACTGCCGGCGCGCCCGTGTGCATCAATGCCGACCCGGTGCAGATTCAGCAGGTCGTAGTCAATCTGCTGAACAATGCTATCAAGTACACACCCGACGGTGGGCGCATCCAGGCGCGGGTGCGGCGCGCCGACCCGCAGGTTCTATTCGAGGTCGAGGATAACGGGCTGGGCATTCCCAAAGCGGCGCAGGCCAAACTCTTTCAGCGCTTCTATCGCGTGAAGATGCGCGGCACGGAAAACATCGAGGGCACCGGGCTGGGGCTGAGTCTGGTCAAGGCCGTGGTCGAGCAGCACAAAGGCACGATCGAGGTGGACAGCGACGAAGGCCGGGGCAGCCTGTTCCGGGTGCGCTTACCGGCCCTCGCCGAGGAACAAATCAAGTGACCGGCACTTCCAAAGTGCCGGTCACTTTTTGGCAGTATGTTATAATCCCAGCCGCCCACCTGCCGATGGAGCTGCCAGGTATGATTCTCTCGGCCCTGAGCAGGCCCGATACTTTGCTGCCGATCATCGTCGCGTACAGCGCCATCGTGCTGCTGGCCTTTCCGCTGCACGAGTTCGCGCACGCCTGGATGGCCGTGCGCCTCGGCGATCGGACGCCCTATTATCAGGGTCGCCTGACGCTCAATCCGCGCGCGCATCTCGATCCCGTAGGGGCGCTGATGCTCGCGGTCGGTGGACTGGGTTGGGCGAAGCCGGTGATGTTCGTGCCAACGAACCTGCGCAACGCGCCGAGTTACAAGGCCGGCATCGTGCTGGTGGCGCTGGCCGGGCCGGCGATGAATCTGCTGATCGCCGCCGTGGCCGCTTTGGCGTACCGCCTCGGCGTCAACGCCGGCCTGCCGGGCGACATTGCGTTTGTCGTCGTCGTGATCAATCTGTCATTGTTCTTCCTGAACCTGATCCCGCTCGTCCCGCTCGACGGGTCGAAGGTGCTGTGGGGATTGATGCCGTACACCTGGTCGCGCACTTACGAGCAGATTCAACAGTACAGCCTGTTCATCCTGCTCATCCTGATTTTCCCGATCGGCGGCACGAGTCTTCTGGGACTGATCATCGGCCCGCCCGTCGAGTTGATGCGGCGAGTCCTGCTGGGCTTTTGAGACCGATCTATCGCATTCGACAGTTGTTCGCCGCGCTGGCGGCGCGCGTGACCGAAGCCGATCGGGCCGAAGCCGACGCACATTTGCCGCCCGAGGCGCGCGCCTTGTTTCGCCACATGCCGCACGAGGGTCAGGCGCACGCTCTGCGCGTGCTGCGCGACCTGAAGTGTGCCGGCTACACGCACCCAGCGTTACTGGCGGCGGCATTGCTTCACGACGCGGGCAAATCGGCGGCGCGCGTGACACCAGTGCACCGTTCGCTCTATGTCCTGCTCCAGCGAGTTGCGCCGTCGTACCTCAAGCGTTTGCCGGCGGCGGACACGCATCGGCCGCTCGTCGCGCTGCGCGATCACCCGCGCCTGGGGGCCGAGTGGGCGCGCCGGGCCGGATGCGACGATTTGACCGTCGCGTTAATCGCCCGGCATCAGGAGCGCATCGACCGTATGACGCTCAGTGAAGAGGACCGCCTGCTCAAAGCGCTTCAAGAAGTAGATGATCGAAACTGAGTGTCATGTCTTTTGTCTACATCGTCGAGTGCGTCGATGGCACACTGTACACCGGCTGGGCGGTGGATGTGGCTAAGCGCATCGCCGCGCACAATGCCGGTCGAGGCGCGCGTTACACGCGAATGCACGGGCCGGTGAAACTGGTCTATGTTGAAAAATGCGAGTCTCGCGCAGCGGCGTTGAAACGCGAAGCCCGCATCAAGAAACTGCCGCGCGTGAAGAAACTGGCGTTGATCCGTAAAGACGGGAAGCGTAAAACGTAAAATGTAAAACGTAAAACCCGCCATCCAACCACCCAACCATCCAACTAACCAACCACCCAACCATCCAACTACCCAACCATCCAACTACCCAACTACCCAACCATCCAACTACCCAACCCACCATGCCCTATCGTATCCTCATGATCGCCCCCACGTCGTTCTTCTCCGACTACGGGTGCCACGTCCGAATCTACGAAGAAGCGCGCGCCTTGCAGCGGCACGGTCACACGGTTCAGATCGTCACGTACTACAAGGGGCGCGACCTGCCCGGCCTGGACATCGTCCGCACGCGACCCGCGCCCTGGCACGCCGAGTATGAAGTCGGCTCGTCGCGGCACAAGATCGCGTTCGATGGGCTGCTGTCGTGGACCGCGCTCAAGGCGGCGCGGCGCTTCAAGCCCGACATCATCCACGCCCACCTGCACGAGGGTGCGCTGATCGGATCGGCCCTGAGCGCGATCGCGCGCGCGCCGCTGGTGTTCGACTTTCAAGGCAGCCTGAGCGGCGAGATGGTCGATCATCGTTTTTTGAATCCCAACGGGCCGGCGTATCCCATCGTACGCTGGCTGGAGCGGCGCATCAACCATCGACCGCGCGCCATTCTGACCAGCTCGCCGACAGCGCCGCCGCTGCTGCGCGACGAGTTCGGCGTCGATCCTAAACGCATCATCCCGCTGCCCGACTGTGTAGACACGACGCTCTTCCATCCGCGCGCCGAAGCCGATCGGGCCGAGCGGGCGGCCATCCGATCGTATCTCGGCGTCCCGCGCGACCGCGATGTCGTCGTGTATCTCGGCCTGTTGGCTCCGTACCAGGGAACCGATCTCTTGATCGAGGCTGCGCAGCGCGTCGTCGCGCAGCGGCCCAACACGCACTTCTTGATCATGGGCTATCCGGCTCACCTGGGCTACAAAACGATGGCCGAGGCGCGTGGCCTGGGCGCACATGCCACGTTCATCGGCAAAGTGCTGTACGAGGACGCGCCGCGCTACCTGCGCTTGGGCGATGTCGCCGTCGCGCCCAAGTTGTCGACGACGGAAGCCAACGGCAAAGTGCTGAACTACATGGCGACCGGCCTGCCGACGGTTGCTTTCGATACGCCGATCAACCGGGAGTATATGCGCGATTTCGGTTTCTACGCCCGGCCCGGCGATGCGACCTCGCTGGCCGAGCGGCTCCTGTCTGTGCTCAACGACCCGGCGGCGCGCGAGCGCGCGGCGCGCGGGCTGCGTGTGCGGGCCGAGTCGGCCTTCGCCTGGGACGACGCCGCACGCCGCATCGTGGCGGTGTACGATGCGGTGCGCATGCGACGGCGCGGCGAGCGCGCACGGGCGTTGCTCGAACTGCGGTCGGCATCGGGTAAAGATATTGTGGTGTGATCTAAAAAACACGGATAGGACCATGTGGGCTAGACTGCGTGAGTTGTGGGCGTATCGTGAGCTGATCCGCAACCTGGTGGTGCGCGATCTCAAGGTGCGCTACAAGAACTCTGCCCTGGGCATCGCCTGGTCGTGGCTCAACCCGCTGCTGATGATGCTGGTGCTGACGGTGGTGTTCACCGTCATGGCCGGGCGCGATACCCGGCCCGCTTACCACGTCTTCGTGCTGATCGGCATCCTCGCCTGGAACTTCTTCTCCGCATCGGTCGTCGGCGCGACCGGCAGCATCGTCAACAACGCGCACCTGATCAAGAAGGTGTACTTTCCCCGCGTCGCGTTGCCGGTGTCCATTGTGTTGTCGAGCATGATCAACTTCCTCATCGCGCTGCCGGTCTTCTTCGCGCTGGCGTGGCTGTCGGGTGTGCCGCTCAGCGGGCAGGTGTGGCTGGTGATCTGGCTGCCGATCGTGCTGTTGGTGCAGATGATCTTCATCGCCGGCATCGGCCTGATCCTGGCGACGGTCAACGTGTTCTACCGCGACATGCAGATCATCATGGAAGTGGTGATGCTGGCGTGGTTCTTCCTGACGCCGATCATTTATCCGATCGAGACCGTGCCGGAGACGGCAGTGCTGCTCGGCACGCCGCTCGATCTGCGCCGGCTGCTGTTCATCCTCAACCCGATGGCGTCGATCATCGCCTCGTACCGCGACGTGCTGTACTTCGGGCGCTTCATCGGGCCGGACTTCTTCGCGCGCACGGCGGTGACGGCGATTGTGATCTTGCTGATTGGCTACGCGGTGTTCGACCGCTACTCGCGGAGATTCGCGGAGGAGGTGTAGCCGGTCGTCGCCCGGAGCTCAAACTCCGGGCTGAAGGCGTGGAAATCGGCTGAAGCCGATTGGCCGGCAGCCCGGTTGACCGGGCTTCCATGCTTTCAGCCGGACGGTTCACCGCCCGGCGTTCCTGGTGAAGGCGCAGCGCCTGACTTTGGAAAGGCCCTGATGTGAGTCTGTGCAGGAGTTGCCGCGTGCCGTCGCGTTGAGTACAATAGTAACTGGCCGCACTCCCATACTGAGCACACTTCCATAACATAGCACAAGGACGGAGGCCCACCATGTACGGATACGCCGGGCAAATCCTGCTCGTTGATCTGACACGTGGAACATTCACGATCGAGAAGCCGGACGAATCGTTCTATCGCACGTACTACGGCGGCAGTGCGATGGGGCTGTATTACCTCTTGAAGAACACGCCGCCCAAAGCCGATCCGCTGGGGCCGGAGAACACATTGTCGTTCTTCATCAGCGCGCCGACCGGCGTCGCCATTTCGGGGCAAAGCCGCGCCACCGCGACGGCGAAAAGCCCGCTCAGCGGGTTGGCCGGCGATTCGCAATCGGGCGGGTTCTGGCCGGCGGAGTTGAAATTCGCCGGGTTCGACGGCATCGTCTTCACCGGCAAGTCGCCCAGGCCGGTGTACTTGTGGATCAACGAAGGCAAGGCCGAGCTGCGCGACGCAAGCCACCTGTGGGGCACGGGCATGACCACGGGTGAGGTCGAGAAGAAGATCAAGGACGACGTGGGCGACTCGAAAGCCGAAGTGATCCAGATCGGCCCATCTGCCGAGAAGGGCGTGCGCTTCGCCAGCATCATGAACATGAGCAATCGCGCCTTCGGTCGCACCGGGCTGGGGCTGGTGATGGCGAGCAAGAACCTGAAGGCAGTCGCCGTGCGCGGGACGAAGAAGCCGGAGGTGTTCGACAAGCACGCCATCACCGAGATGAACAAGTCGGGCACGAAGGACATTCCCACCAACCCCGACGTGAAAGGCTTGCAAGATTACGGCACGGCCAGCGTCGTCGGCTTTCAGAATACCACCGGCACGTTTCCGACGTTTAACTACAACAGCGGCGTGTTCGAGTTCGCCGACGACATCAGCGGCGAGAAGATGGCCGACACGATCCTGAAGCAGAACGATACCTGCTTCGCGTGCACCGTGCGCTGCAAGCGCGTCGTCGAGACGGAATACAAGGGCACGAAGATTATCCCGTTCTACGGCGGCCCGGAGTACGAGACGATCAGCACGTTCGGCTCGTACTGCGGCGTCAACGACCTGATTGCCCTGGCGATGGCGCACCAGATTTGCTCGGAATGGGGCGTCGATACGATCGCCTGCGGCGCGACGATCGCGTTTGGGATGGAGCTGTTCGAGAACGACGTGATCACGACAGCGGACACGGGCGGCATCGAATTGAAGTTCGGCAGCGCCGACGCGATGCTGGCGATCCTCAACCAGATCGTGCGCACGGAAGGCTTCGGCGCGATCCTGGCCGAGGGATCGGAAGCGGCGGCGAAGCAGATCGGTCGAGGCGCGGGCGAATACCTGATCACCGTGAAGAGTGCGGAGTTGCCCGCGCACATGCCGCAGGTCAAGAAGAGCCTGGCGCTGATCTACGCGGTGAATCCCTTCGGCGCGGATCATCAATCGTCCGAGCACGATCCGATGTACGCGCCCGATCCCGACAACAACAACGACAACCTATACCTGCGCCGCTTGAAGGTGCTCGGCCTGGCAAGCCCGCAGCGGGGCCGCGTGATGAACGAGGAGAAAGTGAAGTTCGCTTATCGCACGCAGCTGAACTACTCGTTCCTCGATACGGCGACGCTGTGCCAGTTCGTGTGGGGGCCGGCGTGGACGCTGTACGGGCCTGACGACGAAGTGGCGATGCTGAAGGCCGTCACCGGCTGGGATGTGACGATCGACGAGATTCAGCAGATCGGCGAGCGGCGCTTGAACATGCTGCGCGCCTTCAACGCGCGCGAGGGTGCGGGTCGCGACAAAGATACGCTGCCCAAGAAGGTGCTCACCCAGCCGCTGAAGGGCGGCCGGAGTGATAGCCGCCGGGTCGAGCCTGAGGAGCTGGAATTCGCGTTGAACACGTACTACGAGATCGCCGGTTGGGACAAGACCACCGGCATGCCGACGAAGACCAAACTGGAAGAACTTGGATTGGGTTGGGTGGTGTGAGCAACGAATAACACCTGCAACGAACACACACTTGCACCGCGCTTGTCCCTTCGGGACAGCGCAAGTGCAGGTGTGCGGTGCAGTGCTCCCGTAAACGGATGCCGCATCGTGCATCCGTTTATTATCCGTTGCTTCCCTTCTGTAAATCGAGGTAGCGCACAAAGTCCAGCCCGCCCGGCGAGTGGCCGAACTGCGTCAAGATCATCGCCACCTCGCTGCGATGCTGCGTGGCGTGGTTCACTTGATGCCCCATCAATTGCCACAACGGAAAAACGTGCGGCTCCCCGGCGGTGTTGACGAACTCAACCACGCGCCCGAGTTGGGCTTCATCCAGCCCGGCGACGAACGCGCGCGTGCCCTGTTCGACTTGATCCCACCGGGTGCGGAGCGCGGCGAGATCGGGAAAGTCCGCCGGGTTGAGCATGGCGCGGGGCGACGTTCCTTGCCAGCGCGATAACCATATCCACTGCGCGCTCAGGATGTGCACCAACGTGTCGTGCACGGAATCGAAACTCGCGCCGGCCCGGACGAAGAACTGCTCGGCGCTCAGCTGCGCGGCCGTATCGAGGCTGCGCTCGTTAGCCCAGGCGTTGTAGGCGTACAGCGCGCGGATGTAATCGACGATCATATTCCCCTCTTCGGAAGAAACAGGGTTTGTGTGCTACGGAGACTCCGTCGCCTGCACTGATGCGCCGTCGCACCAGCTTGAGGACGGCGTCTTCATCGAGATCGGCCAACAATTGGATGAGTCTGTCCCAGCTAATCGGTCTATCGTCAAAATCATAAAAGAGATGCTCGAGACAGAAGGCCGCCATCGGCTGCGAGGTTTGCAGCAGGCGTGCTTCTTCGTCGGTTAGGATCGTCGCTTCGATGCAAAGATCGCCGCGCTTGAGGATCGATTCGCTGCCGCCGCTGAATAACTGCTGCAGAGGCGAATATAGATCGCCCGCTGCCCGACGGCAATCGCCAGTTTGCGCGCCACGCGCTCATCGGCGGTCACGAGGCGCGTTTCAAGCAGATGGACGGTGGTATGTTTCTGAGACGATGACATTCGTCACTTGATGACTTCCCTATATAAGTGTACAACTGAGCATCTGCATTCTACTTCACCAGGCGTCCGTTTGAACACTGACCTCATCCTAACCCGGACGAGCCGGAGCCAACAGGGGAATTATACTCGACGCGGGAACCATCTGCGGTTTTGCTCGCCGACCGCGTCCTCGCGGTCGATCAGGATAGACGCCCGCGTGGACGCGGGCTTTGAGCAGCAAAAAGCGCAACTTGTGACCGCGCGCAGTATAACCGCCGAGAACGCAGAGAACGCTGAGCATCCCCAAAAAATCTCTGCGCCCTCTGCGTGCTCTGCGGTGAAATCTTTGCACAAAAAGCAAAGACTGCAGAGGTGAGGTACTAATGCCTGTCGACAAACCGTCTGAACTCGATCGCTGGTCCCACCTTTACGGCGCGCGCCGCCGGGTCATCGCGTGCGCGACCGTCATCGAGGAGATGCTGCCGTTTCTCCCCGCCGATGTCCCTCGCGAAGTCCTCGATTTTGGCCTGCACCTTCGCCCCGGCGGACTGAAAAGCGCGCTGCAAGAAAAGATCGACGAAGCCAGTCCCACCGCCGACGTCCTCATGCTGGGCTATGGCCTGTGCTCGATGGCGATGGTTGGCCTCACGGCGACAACCGCGACACTGGTGATTCCGCGCGTCGACGATTGCATCGCCATCTTCCTGGGGTCGCGCACGGCCTATCGGGCGCAGGCTGAAAAGGAGCCGGGCACTTATTATCTCACCAAAGGCTGGATCGAAGCCGGCGATAGCCCATTTGATGAGCATCAGCGTTTGGTCGAAAAGTATGGCGAAGCCAAAGCCGATCGGATGACTGGCCTCATGCTGAAGAATTACACGCGGCTCGGGTTTATCAACACCGGCCAATACGAGATTGATCGTTTTCGCGACTACGCCCGGCGCATGGCCGAGAAGTTCAACCTGCGCTACGAAGAGATCGACGGTTCGCCCGCGCTGGTGAGAAAGATGATCGAAGGCCCGTGGGACGAAGAGTTTGTCGTCGTGCCGCCAGGCGAGACGATCACCTATGAGATGTTCACACGCTCCGATGGCACTCGATGACCCACACATTTGAAATCGATTTTGAACCGATCGGCAAGCGCGTCGATGTGCCGCCTGACACGAATCTGCTCGATGCGGCGCGGCAGGCGGGCATTGGCCTGGCTTCGGTGTGCGGCGGCGAAGGCACGTGCGGCCGCTGCCGCGTGGTGATCATGTCGGGTGAAGTGACGCCGCCGGCCGATGCCGATCGCCGGTTCCTCTCTCAATTGGAACTGGCCTCCGGTCAACGCCTGGCCTGTCGCTGCCACGTGCACAGCGACGTGAAAGTTCACGTGCCCAAAGCTTCGCTCGTCACCGACCAGCGTTTGCAACTCGACGGTGCGGCGCGACAACTGCACATCGATCAGACGATTCACGCTTACGCGGTGGAAGTGCCCGCGCCGACGCTGCACGATCTGCGCGCCGATCTGGAGCGCGTGATCGACGGGCTGGAAACCGCGCACGGCCTGCGCAAGTTATCGGCCGAGCCAGGGGTCATTCAGTCCTTATCGCCGCTGGCCCGCCGCACCGAGTGGCGCTTGACGGCATACGTGCGCAGTCGCGAGATCGTCGGCTTCGCCGCGCCGGGTCGCCGCGCCATGGGCCTGGCCGTCGATCTGGGCACAACCAAGATCGCGGGCTACCTGGTCGATCTCGAGACGGGCGAAGAATTGGCCGTGACCGGCTTGATGAATCCGCAGATCGGTTACGGCGAAGACGTGATCAGCCGCCTGGCTCACGCCAGCCGGGACGAAGACGGCCAGCGCGAACTGGCCCGCGTCGTGCGCGAAGGACTCAACAACTTGATCGGCACCCTCACCGATCAGTCCGGCGTCGCCCGCGAGCAAATCGCCGAAGCGTGCATCGTCGGCAACACGGCGATGACGCATCTGTTGTTAAAGCTGCCCGTGCGGCAATTAGCCCTGTCGCCATTTGTCGCGGCGACCAGTTCCGCGCTCGACGTGAAAGGACACGAGCTCGATCTCGACCTCGCGCCTGGCGCGTATGTTCACATCTTGCCGGGCGTAGGCGGCTTCGTCGGCGCCGATCACGTCGCGATGATCCTCGGCAGCGATCTCGATCGCAAGCCGCACACGGCGATCGGCGTGGACATCGGCACCAACACCGAAATCGCACTGCACAAGCCGAACGAAAGCTATCTGACCTCGGCCTCGTGCGCCTCCGGCCCGGCGTTCGAGGGCGCACACATCCGCGACGGGATGCGGGCTTCGACCGGCGCGATTGAGGCCGTGCGCATCACCGACGCCGGAATTGCGATTAAGGCGATCGGCGATGCGCCGGCCGTGGGCCTGTGTGGTTCCGGCATTGTTGACGCGGTGGCCGAGATGGTTCGCCATCGCATCATTGATCAGCGTGGCCGCATCCAGCGTGATGCGCCGCACGTGCGCCGGAACAACACGGGCTTGGAGTTGCTCATCGTGCCCGGCGAACACAGCGGAACCGGTCGGGACATCGTCATGACGCAACAAGATGTCAGTGAGATTCAATTGGCGAAAGGCGCCATTGCCACCGGACTCGAAACCCTGTTGGATGCCACGCGGACCCCGCGCGAAGACATCCAAGAAGTGATCATCGCCGGCGCATTCGGATCGTATCTCAATCTCGACAGCGCGCTCGCCATCGGCTTATTGCCACGCCTGCCGAATGCGACTTATGCGCAAGTGGGCAATGCGGCCGGCGTCGGCGCGAAGATGGCGCTGCTCTCGCACAAAGAACGCACGCGCGCCCAGCACATCGCGCGGCGCACGGGCTACGTCGAGCTGACGGTCTATCCGGGCTTTAACCGCCGCTTCGCGCGGTCGATGTTGTTTCCCAGCTAAAGACCACGCAGGTCTTTGCGAAGTGCCCCTGAAGCGAAGCGGCAGGGCCAAGACCTGCAAGGTCTCTGTTCATCAGGAGGGTGCATGAAAATCATCGGAGAAAAGATCAACGGAACACGCAAGCCAGTCGCCAAAGCCATCACCGAACGGGATGCTGCGTTCATCCAGAACCTGGCGAAGAAGCAGGCCGAGGGCGGCGCGCACTGGCTGGACATCAACGCGGGCACGCATCCCGATCGGGAGCCGGACGATCTGGTGTGGCTGATCCATCTTGTGCAAGACGTGGTCGACGTGCCGCTGTGCCTGGACAGCGCCAACCCCAAGGCGCTGCGCGTGGCGCTGAAGGAAGTGAAGCAGACGCCGATGATCAACTCGATCAGCGGCGAGCCGGATCGGTTGAGCGGCGTCCTGCCGATCGTGGCGGAATTCGGCTGCGAAGTCATTGCGCTGGCGATGGACGACAAGGGCATTCCCAACAGTGTCGCGGCGCGCATGGCGGTTGTGCGGCGGTTATTCGAGGCGACGCGCGCGGCGGGGGTGCCCGACGAGAAAGTGTACGTCGATCCGCTGGTCATGACGATCGCCACCAACACCAACTGCGGCCTGATCACGCTCGACACGATACGCGCCGTGCGCGCCGAATTTCCGCAGGCCCATATCAGCACCGGCTTGAGCAACGTCTCGTTCGGGCTGCCGGTGCGCGCATTGATCAATCGGGCGTTTTTGGTGCTGGCGATGGATGCGGGGATGGATACGGCCATCATCGATCCGAATGATCGTGAGCTGCAAGCGGCCATGCTCGCCGCCGATTTGCTGTTGGGGCGCGATAAGCACTGCCTGAACTTCACGCGCGCCTATCGCAAAGGCTTGTTGGAACGCCCTGCTCCGCCGCAGGCGGGCCAGGGAGCCAGCGGCCTCCGAGTATGAGACCGACGCACTTGCCGGCACATCGAGCAACATCAAGGCGACGCCCTCACCTCCCACCGTGCGCCGTCGAACAACAACTCGACGGCATTCTGCTGAGCAACGACTACCGCAATGCCTTCGACTGACTCGATTGGCTCTCGTGTGACGATGATGGACGGCTGCATTGCCCGCAACCACGCTGCCGTATCATCGGTCACATCATCCAGCACCAGCACATCCACGCGCGCATCTGGATTGGGCTTCCCGATTCCGACCGAAGTCGCGCCCGCGTCGATTCGCACCCGGCCGCCTTCATCTAGCATCAACGCGACGCCGTCCTCAATCCCAATCCCCAATCCCGGCTCGATCACCTCGATCTGTTTCGCGACGATCATGTCCTGCCACGCGCGCCCGGCGCGCGTATCGCCAACCTCGGCGGACACAATCGCTCCGATGTGATAGCGATCGACCACCGCCATCAACCCGTTCAACGACTTCGCGTCCGTCTTCGGGACGACGATCACATCGAGGTCGTGATCCCAGAACGGCATCCGCTCTCCCAGCGCAGCCAGCAGCGCCGACGGGCTGTTCGACCCGCCAATCAGGATTTGCCGGCCCGACGGCGTCTGCACGAAGACGGGCATTCCGTCCGCATTCAAGGCGTGAACATGCAGCTTGCCATCCGGCCGCCACGACAGCGCCAATCCAACCAACACACCAACAGTGACAAGCGCAGGCAGGGCGAATCGGGGAGAGAGTATCTTGATCATCATGTGTCGCATCTCCGCTCGCTGTTCCGGGCTGTGTGAAACGTAAAACGTGATCGCCGCCAGCGCCGCGACGTACACCCCGCCCCATAGCGGATCGACGTAGCCCAGCTCGATCGACACGCCGGGTATTTGGGCGAACAGGTGAATCACTTGAATCGTCCATGACAGGAACAACCAGGCCAA
>DATBWU010000079.1:0-7772 GCA_036514635.1 Anaerolineae bacterium
ACTTGAGTCGGCGCAGAATGCCGACTCAAGTCGGCGGTCCGTGATCTACTGATACTCAAGCGTTGTCAGTTCCGGGTAAATGACCGGGCGGTGATCCGTCCACGGATCGTGCACGCCGGACAACACGTTCCACGCCGACAGCGCGACCGCGCCGATCAAGATTGCCCTCCAAAGACGGCTGCGCGGCTTCTCCAGCAATACCGGAATGAAAAAGTACACGATCGGCGCCAGCGGCACGAACCAGCGCGTGCCCCAGGCCAACCCGCCGAAGTTATCCGTGCGCGCGATCAGGTATGCCGACAGCATCACGCTCCCGGCCAGCATTGCCAGCGTCAGCCCGCGCCAGGGCCGGCGATCGCGGATCACCGACCCCATGCCGGCCAATCCGTACAACAGCACAGGCGTGAAGGCGAAGAGGCCGCGCCGCCCGACGAGCATATCGTAAGCGTAACGCAATCCGAATTCGAGCGAAGAGAAGCCACTCGTGCCGCCGAAGGTCGATCCGAAAGCCGTGCCGGGATAATCGTAGCCCTTCGGATCGAAATACAGCGGCCAGATCGTGCCGGCCGCCGAATAGTTCATCAACGCCGTGAGCGCGCACGGGAACAACGCGCCTGCTGCAAAAGCGACCGATGCCCAGCGCTTGTCACTCGATGGCCGCGCCACGATCCAGACGCCCACGGCCAGGACAAACACGGACAACAGCAGGTCGATGTTGGCGGCTACACTCAACAGCAGGCCGGCCCAGAACGCATTGCGGCGAAACAGGGCGTGCGCGTCCGGCTGTCCCGTATCCATCAGCAGCTTGAATCCGGCAAACAGGCACAGCGCGGCGGGAACGTGGCCCACGTACACGATCGAGTACGGCGCGATCGGCGACGTGAGTCCCAACAGGATAGCCCACGCGGTCGATGGCAGGCCGCCTGCGCCTCGATCCCGCAGCGCTTTCCAGAACAACGCCACCAACAGCGCCGATGGAACGCCGGCGAACAGCAGTGTCAGCCAGTAGAACGTCGTGAGACGCGCAGCGCCCACGCCGATGGCGCGGCAGGCAGACGCATCATCGGCGGGGACGCACGGCGTGGGATCGAGCGTCATGCCGAGGGCCGAGTGCAGGATCGAATACACGCCCGCCGTCGCCGCCGAGAAGAGCGGGAGCTTGTTCGAGTAGAAGTGTCCGTCGACGAAGACTTTGTCGCCGGTCTGGTCGAAGTCGGTGTGATCGATGACAAACGTGCCCTGCTCGGCCAGCGCCTGCACCGTCGCCAGGCGCGACTCTTCTTGCCACGAGTGAGTGTACGCTTTGGCGAGCGTTGCCCATAACAGCAGGAACGCGAAGAACAAGAGGAATCCGGTCGAGCGACGCGCCAGGATGGCATCCAATCGTGTCACGATCAGTTCCCTTTACCTCACTTCTACACGACCCAACACCACGTCATCTGCGCCGTGCTCCAGGTCCGAACTCAGCACCGGCAGACGTGTACCCGAATCGAGGTGATACAGCCCAATCGCCAGCCGGTATTCGCCCGGCGGCGCGTCTCGTGGAATCTGCATCGCATACGTTTCGAGCACGATGTCGCCCGGACGCCAGTCGGCTTCATTCAGCGAGAAGCGGCACGGCGCGTGATCGTCCTGCGCCAGAACCGTGTTGCCTTCGCCGCGCAGGTGGACGAAGACTTTGTAGAGTCGATCCAGCGGCGCAATGTCTTCGAGCGCGAGTGAAACGCTCAACGTGTCGCCCGCCGACACGCTCGACGGCGCCTCGAAGCCGATCAGCCGCACCGTGCCGCCGAAGTCGGCCCGCGCGTGCTGAGGTAACTCCAATCGAGCGGTTTGACCGGCAGGCACGCTCCACGCGCGCGCGAACGGCCCGGCCGGCGAGTCGATCTGCCACACGATCCGGCCCGCCGGAAATATCCGCTGCATCAACGGCAGCGTGCGATCGTCCTTCTCGACGATCACCACCCACTCGGTTTCGCGCCGGGTCACTTCCGGGAACACGGCGCACGCCGTCCCATTGTAACTCTGGATCGGCGCGCGGTGCGCTTCCATCAATGTGATCGCGATTGGCTCGTAGAAGCGATCGGTCGGCGTGAGGAAGATCGTCGCAGCGGGCCGGCTGCCGATGTGCTGCGCCGCCTGCACCAGGCCGCTGTCGAACGCCCAGAACAGTTGCGGGTCGGTCGCGTATGCGCCGAAGTAATCGGTCACCGACCACACGGCGCTGGCGACGAGCGCGATCGAGACGGCGACCGAGCCGAGACGGCGAAAACGATCGCCGATCCACGAGACCACGCCGGCCGCGCCTAACGCAACGAGGATCGCTTCAGCGGGCAAGACACCCGTCCAGCGCCGAAACACCGGGGCACGCTCGGTCAGCGCGGCCGGCAGCGAGAAGACGATCAGCCAGGCGAACGCGATCCAGTGAGCGGGCTGCCGCTTCACGACGCAGACGATCAGGCCCGCGATGAACAACACGCTCAGAATCGGATCGAGCGCGGGCCGGCCGTTGATGTTGTGCAGCCCATCGGTGTCGCCGTAAATCGAGAATCCAGCCAGCGTCTTGACTAGGGGCGAGTCGGCGACTCGCCCGTACTCGCCCAGCGGCTCCACCACCGTCTGCTGCGCGCGGACGAAGAACCACTCTGGGTTCCGCACAAAATACAGGCCCAGCGGCGCGAAGACAATCAGCGCGGCGGCGAAGAGCGCGGCGTATCGCAAAACGGTCGCACGCCGCGTCGCTCGATTGGTCCACAAGTCGATCACGCCGACTGCGGCGATCAACACCGGCAGGAAACGCGCCGTCGGATAGGCATACTGCGCCAGCCCGGCCAGCAGTCCGGCGGCGACGAACCAGCGCAGCCGATAGACGCGGCGCGCGCGAAACAGCGCGGCGAGCGACAAGGCGACCATCAGCGTCAGCGACGCCGAATGCCAGCCCGTGCGGCTGATGGTCAGCGCCCAGAACAGCGTCGCGATGACGAATGCCGACGCCAGCGATAGGATGTGCCGGCGCCGATCGTCGGCGAACAGCTCCCACGCGGCCCAGTAGGTCGCCAGGATCGATAGACTGCCCATCGCCGAAGACACCAGGCGGCTGCCGATGACCAGCGGCCCGGTCACTTGAAACACGAGCGCGATGAGAACCACGTGCAGCGCGTCCATGCCGTTGTTCTCGGCAAAATAGACTTGGGCCGGCGCGGCTCCGCTCGCGATCGCCTCCGCCTTCACATCCGACCAGGCTTCGTCGTGAAAGATGCCGTGGGGCACATCGGCCAGGAGGAGAAAACGCAGCACGACGCCAAGCGCCAAAACAGTCGCAAGGCTGAGCCAGCGATTTTCAATGGCGCGTCGCAGCAGGTCCACGGCCGCTGTTCTCCGAGAGAATGTTCGACCTCAAGAGCCTATCCGAAAACCTCGGAACGCAGACTCACCTGCCCCCGCAGCGGAGCGGAGTGGGGTCGGTCCGCGCAGGCTAAAGCCTGCGATCCAGTTGATATACTCGACGCGGGAACCATCTGCGGTTTTGCGCACCGACCGCGTCCTCGCGGTCGATCAGGATAGACGCCCGCGGGGACGCGGGCTTTGAGCAGCAAAAGGCGCAACGTGTGACCGCGCGCAGTATAGACACTAAGGCAAAGGGATGCGAACATGATCGATGCGCTGGCCGTTCGCCAGCGGTACCATCGTGCGCTCGCCGCTGGCCGGATCGTACAGCCCAATGTCGAGCAACGACACCCCGGCAGGATGATCGATCACAAAGTGCTGAAGGATCACATCGCCCGGCTCAAGCGTGCTGAGTCGAACGTTCAAGCCATCGCCTTGAGCCGCCAACTGCCCGCTGGCATCGAGCACGTGTGCAAAGACGGCCAGCCTCGACGTGGGCGGCTGCCGCACCTGCCAGTAAGTCACCAGATCGATGGGCTGGCCGGGCGCGACGGCGAGATCATATCCGATTAAAGACAACCCCCCTTCAAATGCCAGTGGCAGATCGAGCGACGTGCCATCCGGCGACTCCACCGGCGCGAGCGACACGACGCGCAGCGGCTCGGCGAGTGCGTCGCGCGCATCGATCTCAAACAGCCGAAGGTTGCCGCCGGCGTCGCTGCCCAGGCGCTGTGCATGCGCGATCAGCGCGTCGTGCACGGCCGGCGCGAAGCCGGCGATCGGCTCGCCGCCGCGCGTGATGTAGCGAGCCGGGCCATCCATCGCCAAGACGGCCGATCCATCACCCGCCCACGACACGCTGAGAGAAGCATGGGGCTGAACGCCCAGCGTTTCCGCGCTGAGATCGATTGCCGGCGGGCCGAGCACGACGGCGCGAAGCCGGCGCACCGACGTGTCGGGAACATTGTAGAGCAGGATCGAGCCAACCTGATCGTCGGGCGCTCGATCGCGGAGGGCGGAGTACGCATCCCAATGCGTGAATAGCAGGCCGAGTTGAAGCGTCGTGGCGCTGACGCCGATCCAGCCCGGTTGAAGCGCGTGCGCCGAGAAACCCTCGACCTCCGGCCCGAAGTCGTTTCGATTGAAGCCGGGCAGCACCTCGGCGCGCACACCGTATGCATCGACGTGCGCGGTTCCAAAGTACGCCAGCCGGATGCGATCGACGCCGCGCCGGTCCATCCACTCGCGCAGCGCGACCAGGTCCTGGCCCCAATCGAAGTTGGAATCAACCAGCAGGCGATAACCGTTGCGCGGCCCGCCGCCCAGTTCGTTGAAGAAGACCAGATGATTGGGGAAGACGGAGAGTGTTCCGATGATCTGCCAGGCGATCAACGCGATCCCGATCGCCTGCGCCGCGCGAGAGCTCCGCCACTCGACGGCGCTCGCCGCGATGATCAGCGCGAACGGTAAGACAGGCAAGATCAGCCGGTAGCCGAGATTCAACCGGCCGATCACCGCCGCACCGAAGAACACGACGAGCGGGAGCGCAATCGAAAGGGCACGGCGATCTCGCCGCCGGATCAGTGCGGCCACGCCGCCGATCAGGAGCAGCAACGCCGGCAGTGGAGTCTTGACGGCGAAAGCGATAGGATAGTATTCCAGGAAGCCATCGGCGGAGATGCGGCCGCCCAGGAAGGCCGGCGTGCTGGAGGCGACACGATCGCCGACGCCTCCAATCGAGCGCCAGTAATCGGGCGCAGGAACCGGCGGGCCGCCAGGCTCGAGCGGCCCGATCTGAAATCGGAACGTCGCCCAGATCACACCCAGGCTGACCAGCCCGACGATCAGCAGGTGAATCAACCGCCGGACGATTGCAGTCTTCACCGGGCCGCGAACCGGATACAGCGCGGCGATGCCGATCAGAATCGGGCCGAGCCATAGGGCCGAGTATTTGGTCGCGAACGCTGCGCCGCAGGGCAGGCCCGCCAGCGCCGCCCAACGCCGCGAATCCGACGCGAGTGCTCGATCGAATGCCAGGGCGGCACCGAGAAAGAACACGCTCACGCTCAGGTCACTGCCGACGATGCGGCCGTTGGCGATCACGTTCGGATCGAAGACGGTCAACGTCAGCGCCAGCCAGGCGGCGTGCGTGCCGCCCATGCGGCGCGCGCCTGCAAAAACCAGGGCGGCCAGCAATAGCGCCAACCCCATCGCCGGAAAACGCGCCAGGCTCACCAGCGCGTGCGATTTGCCGGCGTTGGCTTTCCACAGAAATTCGTCGGCGAAGCCGAAAATGTCGGCGGCAGCCCAGGTGGGATGATCGACGGGCAGGGCAATATCGTCGCGCAACAGCAGCGGCCAGGCGAGCAGCATGTCGCCCAGCGGCGGGTTTTGCCCCGCGCTCAGGCGTGCATCACCCGTCCGCAAATAGGCGTAGCCGAAGGTGACACGGAACGTCTCGTCGAAGGCGACCGAATTGCGCGGCGCGCTGAAGGCCATTTGCGCAAACAAGAGGAGCAGCAGGACGATGGCCGCCAGCCTCGAACGCGCACTCATGCGCACGCTCCAGGCCGCTGCCACAGTCGCGCACGCACCTTAGAGCCTGTCTGAAATGTTGCTCGAAGCCCGCGTCTCGCGGGCGTCCACTCCGCGAACAGCGCGCGGAGCGCAAGCAGCCGCGAGGACGCGGTGGACAGAGCACCGTATTTTGAGGTTTTCAGACAGCCTCTAAGCAGGTCGTGCGGCAGGGCATTCATGTGATTTCCGGCGGGATATTAACGCAGCCGCTCGATCTCTGCAACCGGGCCGGCCAATCCGCTTCAGCCGATTTCTACACCTTCAGCCCGGAGTTTGAACTACGGGCGACGACTCCGGCGTGAAGCAGAGCCTGTGCAAAGTCACTTGATATGGCCGGGTGGCGAGATGCTTGAAGACAGAAACTGGCGCGGCGTGTCCGCGCGGCGATGAAATCGCTGCGCTACTCCACTGCGCCCGATGAATCGGGCGAGTCGGATTCATCCGACGCTGGGGGTAGCCCGCCGAGTTTATCGGCGGGCGGGCACAACCTGGCAACGGCCCAAGTTTCTGGGTAGCCGCGTAGCGGCGAAGAATCTCTGCGAAAATGGCTCGCAATGCAAGGTGAGGAGATGCTTCGCTCCACCTGCCCTCGGCGCGGAGCGCCGGGGGTTCGGTCGCTCAGCATGACCGCGCTGGGCGTGAAGCGACATGCCTTGTCGAAACGTGCCTCTCATGTTATCATCCGCACGCCGTAGCACCCAAAACACAATTGAAAAGGAATGGCCTGCGTATGGAACAGCCTCGTACTTATCGACTCCTCTCGCTCGTCGCCAGTCTTGGGCTAGTAGCTGTTTTGCTGCTAGCCGTTTTTGTTGTAGCCGGTTCGGCAGTGGCTGACCAGCAGAATAGCCCGGCGTCCCGCTCTTCATCGGATCCGGTTGATCCCGATCCGCTTGTGACCGCCAACGGCGGCTTCACGATGTACATGCCGATCATCTTTGTGACGCGGCCTTTTACCTTCTTCGACCCCTTCGACGATCCGAACAGCGGCTGGCCGATCCACGGCTTGAACCTGGGCGATCCGGATCCGCCGGGGCCGTGGACGGCGGGCTACGGCAAAGAAAAGATCAACGACACGACGACCACGAACCAGAACGTGTACAACGTCAAGACGGTTTATGCCTGGAATTCGTGGATCTACACCGCGCCGGTGGTGCTGGCCGATCCGGCCAACTTCGTCATCCAGGTGGATGGCAAATCGGCTCAGGCATTCATGTGGGCGTCCTCGTGGGGTCTTTACTTCAACGCGAACGCCGATCGGACACAGATGTACACCATGCAAATTTTCCAGGATTCGGACGGCACGAGTGCGCCGACGCTGGAGGTGCGCCGCTGGGACTATTTCCAGGGCGATGCGGACGATGCCAACCTGCGGCTCATCCACCATCGCTGTCCCTCCTGTGCGAGCGAGGATTTTAAGTGGACGCAGATCCGCGTGGAGCGGATTGGCGGCACGTTGCTGATCTACGCCGGCGGCACTCTACGGCATGCCATCTATGCGCCCGACTACGTCGACAGCGCGCACACCGGCGTCGGCATCTATCAGGGCAACTTCGAGTGGAACGATCTCAACCCGAAGCGCTACAGCGAGCCGGCGTTCCAGATGGACAATTTTACCGTAGGGCCGGTGTACAGACGCTAAATCCTGAATCGCAATACCGGACAATACACGAGCGCTGGTGATTGCACACATGTCCGCCGCTCACTGTCCGCGTCCCCGCGGACGGCCCGCGAGGACGCGGGCCTGGAGCGCTTATGGATAATCACCAAACGAGCGCGGTCACTCTGAACAGGTGACCGCGCTGCTT
>DATBWU010000080.1:0-20605 GCA_036514635.1 Anaerolineae bacterium
CGGCTTTCCTCAGCGAGGTGGAACGCCGGAGCAAGTCAAGAGCGCTGTGAAACGGCTGCGCAAGAAGATTGAACCCGACCCACATCGTCCCCAGTACCTCGTCTCCGTCAGACGAGTGGGCTACCAGTTGAGGAACCAGGCACAGTGGGAAGCAGCAGCATGTGAATCCTGAGTGGCAAAACTGCCACTTTGAGCGGGCAAATTGCCACCCACGGTCACCCATCGCCCGAGACATTCACGTATAATTTTTGGAAAGCCCACGATGCAGAGCACAATCTGTGCAAGAGGAGAACGTTGATGAGCAAGAACACTCACAACAATAAGCGCCTCGGACTGTTACCAACATTCATATCACGAATCTTGACGACGCGCGCTGCCATGATCTTCCTGCTATGCCTGGCTGTGTCCTTACTGTTCGTAACCGTTGTGCAAGCATCGAGACCCCCAGTAGCCAATATAATTAAGAATCCAGACTTTGAATGGGCCAACCCTAGCCACTTCTTCCCGTGGTTCAGGGATGGAAATGCTCAGTGGGTGGGTGCAGAAGGCTGCTGTGGGCAACATGAGACATTCTTTTGGCCAGATGGAGCGGGTCATGGCTGGAGCAGCTTTTTCAACACAGGCGATCAATGGGACGGCTATATCTGGAATCAGAATCAGCCTGGAACTCAATGGGGCGCATTGGCGACTTCCTCTTTTTCTTCCACAGTTACCGCAAACCAGCGCTACCGCTTGAGCGCATGGATGGCTACTTCGAATGGGAATACCGCTTATCTGAGGTGGTATGCGAATGGCGTGACTAACTCATGTGCCAGTACGACTGCAATTTGGCCTGGCTCCATGTTTTATGGCCCACCTCTCATAGTGTCAGCTGTGAGTTTACACCCGCCAACACCACCTGGTTCAATGTCCATATGTATGCTAATAATCTTTCTGCAGGCTGGTGGGTCGTGTCAGATGACTGGGCGCTGACACCGCTTGTAACAGTACCTGGGCTCGGTTGGCCACGCTTTAGCCTCCCGATCAAATATTGGGCAAGAGACTACAGCAACAGTGTTGATACAGCGGTTAGCAACTGGGAGGCCGCTACCGCACGAGATCTCTTTGTAAAGGCTACTAGTGAGGCAAATGCCCAGGTGATCATTGATGGTGTCGACTCATTTTGCAATGGTAGTCCTGGCGGTGACAGTGGCTATATTGGAGTCACGTATTATCCTGGGGATTGTATAGGTGCTGGTAAACAGCTCGTCGAGGTAAACATCTGGTATCTCAGCAGATGGTCATCTGATCCAAAGGTATCCACAATCGGCCACGAACTGGGACATGTCTTAGGGCTTGGCGAAGTTACCTGGTCTATGGATACCTGTCAATTGATGCGTTCAGGTGCCGACGTGCGATATTATCACTGTGGGGTCGTGAGACCGACCAGCAAAGATGCCAGCTCTGTACCTTGACTAGTAACTAGATAACCTTCGTAATAAGATCGACCGCCAGATATAGCGTTCTCACGCTCATTCTTGAACCTTCAGATCGCCATATGTGGCAAGAGAGGCCTATTATGAAGGTTATCTACTCAATCATAGTAATCCACTTAAGTGCCTAACAGATTAGGGAGGATGTCATGTCAAAGCAGACATTTGGAGGCATTGTTGCGTTTACTTTGGTGACTGTCTTTGTGGCCCTCACAGGTTGCGCCTCATCATTCGGACGATCCGGTTCCGAAGGGACAATTGGCTCGGCGGCCTCAACCAGGCTGACATCGGATGAAACAGGTAACAACCGCGGACCGTTAATTGACCGTATTGAGATCACTGGCCTCCAACAACTGGTTTCGAGTGACCTGATTATCGAAGGCACCATCACGGGTGAGAATACCCGATTTGTCCCGGACATTACAGCGACTGAAGCAGAATTGGACGAGCGGCGGGCTCAGGGGCTACCCATTGGAGTCGATGTGGCTGAGTATGAAGTCACCATCGATCAGGTGCTGAAGGGACGAGTAGATTCGAGCACCGTGATTGTCATCCCGGCTGGCGCGGGGACGGCGGCTCCCATACAAGTCGGCGATCGCGTCATCCTGTTTCTGGTGGATATCTCTGGTGACCCGGTTTACGCACCCGACCAGACAAAGTACAGGGTGATCGCGCCGGAGGGGCAATTCCGCGTGGAGGAAGACAATACGTTATTCGTCTACGCGCCTGCGCCGAGTCCGCTCACGGAGAGTTACCGGGGCAAGGACAAGAGTGTTCTGGAAAAAGACATCCTGGACCTTGTCGCCAAATTACCCCAACCGACCAAAGAGGAAGTTCTGCAGAATGCCCGTAACGGTGCTGATTTGGTCATCGAAGGAACGATTCAGGGTGTCGGTGAGGTGCACTTCATCAACGCGATGGAGAAACCTCAAGAGTGGATCGATCAGATGCTGGCCGAGGGCAAGATGCCCGGCCTGGTGCTCACCGACTACACGATCACCGTCGACAAAGTCCTCTCCGACAAGTACGCCGGCAATCCCAGGTTCTTCCCCAATTGGAAGCCGCTCGAGCCCGGCCAGACCATTATTGTGACGCGCCAGGGTGGAACCTATAAGGGCGTCACCAAGCTTGAGGAGCCAGGCCCTTTGTTTGAGATTGGCAGCCGGGAAGTGTTGTTCCTGGTCGGGACCAGCCTGACCAACTATGATGTTCCAAACGATGGTCAAAGCCGGTATTCGACCGATTCACGGCTGGGGCGATTGCTGATCGGATCGGACAACAGGCTCACGGCCTTCACGACAAAGGGATTGGGTGGATTCTACGGCGGGCAGAGCCTTGACCAGTTGGAGCAGGCCATCGCCGAGTTCTTGGCGCAACATCCGCTTACACGGGAAGAGGTTCCCGCGCCATGACAGCTGTAAGGTGATCCTGTGTGCGAGGCCAATATGAAAATTCCCCGAACAGGTCGGGGGATTTTCGCTTCGGTTTGGGTTTCACGGCAGCGGCCTGCGCTTGATCGCCTCTTGCAGCGCCTCGGCGCGCAGCGGCTTGAGGATGATCCATTCGATAGGCTGGTTAGCGACCTGGGCCAGTTCCTGATCGCGTGTAGAACTCGCCAGCGCGATGACAGGCGCGTCGTTCAATTCGCGGCAGGCCTGCAGCTCACGCAACTGCTGCAGGCGGTGCGTGTCGCGCGAATCCAGCGAAACCAGCACCAGGTCGAACCGCCGGCGTGGTTTCTTGTGGCAATAGCGGGATCGGACATCCTGCATATCGTGCGCGATATCCAATGTCGCGCTGTGCCAGGTCTGCTCAACAGCCTGCCGGGCCAGGAAAACGTGATCGGGATTATCTTCAATCAACAATATGCGCATACCACATTCGGCAGGCGGCGCGCCCCTCGCCGTCTACCTCTTGATCATGCCCTAAAATTCCCCGATCACACGTAACAGGTTTGTAACAGAATGACACCCTCTCGCATGGCTTCAAACCTGCGGGTGGCCGAAAAAACCGGGCTTCTCACGGGAGCCTGGTGCCTTCAATTCCTACTCGCCCACCAGCGAATAGCCCACCCCCGGCTCGCTGATGATATATTTGGGCACGCGCGCGTCCGGCTCGATGCGCTGGCGCAGCCGCCAGATCGTTGCCCTCAGAATCTCCACGTCGTCGCGGTACTCGTTGCCCCACACCTGCGTCAGTAACTGGCCGTGCGTCAGCACGCGGTTCGGATAACGGGCCAGTTCGACGAGCAGGTTGAACTCGGTGCGCGAGAGTTTCACCGGCTGCTCGCCGATGGTGACCTGGCGCGCAGCCAGATCGATTACCAGATCGGTCACGCGCATGATCGATTGCGGCTCCTCGCCTTTGCGCGAGGAGCGGCGCATGACGGCCTTCACTCGCGCGCTCAGCTCGCGGCTGCCGAAGGGCTTGGTCAAATAATCGTCCGCGCCCAGCTCAAACGCGTGAACCTTGTCGTCTTCGGCGGTGCGGGCGGTGAGCATGATCACGGGCGTGTCGCTGATCTGCCGGATACGCTCCAAAACCTGAAAGCCGTCCATCTCACCGGGCAGGCCGATATCCAGGACGACCAGTTGCAGCGCGTGTTCCTCGAAAAGGCGCAGCGCCGTAAGGCCGTCTTCGGCCTCGATAGCGGTGTAGCCGGCCAGGTCCAGGTTGGTGCGCAAGAAGCGCCGGATACGAGGCTCGTCATCGACGACCAGGATTTCCAGTCGAGCGCTCATTCCGTTCCTCCTGAGCTCGATTCGGCGCGCGGCGCGGCGAGCGCGCGACGCACGTGTACCATCAGGTCACTGGCAGAAATCGGTTTGGTCAGAAAGTCGATCGCGCCGGCCGCCAATGTGCGATTGTCCGTGCCCGGATCCGCCGAGGCGGTCAGCACCGCGACGCGCAAGTCGTGCGTGTCCGGCTGCGCCTGAAGCGTCTGCAAGAACTCCCAGCCGGTGCCGTCGGGCAGCGCCAGGTCGAGCAAGATCAAATCGGGCCGCTCGCGGCGGGCGAGTGCCAGGCCGTCTTGCAGCGTGGCGGCCTCCAGTGCGCGATACCCTTCCAGATCGAGCATGGTGTGGATGAAACGGCGTATGTTCGGATTGTCTTCAACGATCAGAATGGTGGCGGACATAGACAAAACGGGTTACGAATTAGCGAGACAGAAAGGTACGTGTGGGTTGGCTGGTTGGTCGGTTGGCTCTGTGCTCTCCGTGTCTCCGTGGTTATCTTTATCACTGAACCTCAATTGATTCGACCGCGCCTTCACCCGGCTCGCCAGCCGAGAGTGTGTGCGACTCGGCGATCGGGATCGAGAAATAGAACGTGCTGCCCTCGCCGGGCCGGCTCTCCACCCACAGCTGGCCACCGTGCGCTTCGATCAGGCCACGACTGATCGCCAGTCCCAGCCCGATGCCGCCCGTGCTGCGAATGCCTGCCGTTTCGACGCGATAGAAACGATCGAAGATTCGCTCGGCGTGTTCGGGCAGGATGCCCGGCCCGTGATCGTGCACGCTGACGATCGCCTCGCGGTCGTCGCACGTGACCCGAATGGCAATCGGCGATCCGGGCGGCGAATACTTGGCCGCGTTATCGACCAGGTTCGAGAACACCTGCTGAATGCGGGTTGGGTCGATCGTCACCTCGGGCAGCGACTCCGGCGTTTCGACGCTCACTTGTCGCTCGGCGAGCTTGGGCTGCAAAGTGGTGAGCGCGCGTTCGAGGATCAGCGGCAGGGACGTGGGTTCGGGGTGAATGCGCAGCACGCCCGCTTCAATGCGCGTCATGTCCAACAGGTTCTCGACCAGCTCGCGCAGGCGATCGGCTTCCGAGTCGATGATCTGCAAGAACTCGTCCTGCGTCGCCGCCTGCAATCGCTCGCGGTAATCGATCAGGGTGGTGACGTAACCCTTGATCGACGCCAGCGGCGTGCGCAGCTCGTGCGAGACGGTAGACAGCAATTGCGATTTGAGTTTGTCGGCTTCCTGCACTTTGGCGAGCGCGCGCTCCAGGTCGCGCGTGCGCTCGGCGACACGCCGCTCCAGCTCTTCGGCATAGGCGCTGATGCGCTTGACCAGCTGCGCGTTTTCGATGGCGCGCGCGGCGCGATCGGCCATCACTTCGAAGCGTGCGATCTCGGTGGCTTCGATCGCACGCACGGCCTTGAAGTCGATGTGGGCCACGCCCACCACGCGGCCCGACGCTTTCAGCGGCACGCCCAGCATGGTCTGGATGCCCGCCTGGCGGATGGGCGGACTGTCTGCCAGCGGGTCGGTCTGGGCATCGGCGATGATGAGCGTCTGCGCCGTCGCGGCGATGCGCCCACCGAATCCCTGCCCCACTTTCTCGACCTGGCCGACCACCGACGGGTCCAGGCCGACCACCGCGCGCGTCACGAGGTGGTCGCCTTCGACGAGCAGAATCATGCCGGCTGCCGCGCCGGTGCTTTTGACGACGCGCCGGATCAATTCGTGCAGCATGTCGTCCAGGCGCAACACCGACAGGCCGGCCTCGGTGATGCCGGCCAGCGCGGACAGCTCGTCGAGCGCCCGCCGTTCGCGGTCGAACAGCCGCGCGTTCTCGATGGCGGTGGCCGCGATCTGCGCGAAGGCTTGCGCGCGCCGCGCGTGCTCGGCGGTGAAGTACGCCGGCTGGTTCTTGTCAATAGACACGAAGCCGATCAGGCTGCCCTGCGCCAGCAGCGGCACCCCCATCCAACTGTGCGGCGTTCCGGCCACGGTCGAAGCGAATTGCTCACTGATGTTGGCGTCGGACACGATCATCGGCTCGCGCGTCGAGCTGAGATACTCGTAGTAGCTGTTGTTGCGCGGCAGAAGGTCGCGCACGGGAGGGGTTGCATCCTCCTGGCTGCGCGAAGCGGCGACGACTAAGCGGCGACCGTCGTCGAGATAGATTGCCGCGCGATCGTAATCGACCACGCGCCGCAACTGGCTCAACGCCGCGTCCAGCACCGCCGGCAGATCGAGCGACCGGCTGACGATGGCGGCAATCTCGTTGAGCGCGGCGACTTCTTCCGTTTTTTGCGTCGCCTCCGCGTACAACTGCGCATTCTCCAGCGTCACCGCCACCTGCCGCGCGAAGGCCGCGAAGGCTGGCGTGTCCACTTCCTGCAGATCGTGACCGGCGATGATCAAGATCGCCTGCGCGCGCCGGCCGATGACGAGCGGCGCGAAGATGGCCCGCGCCAGGCGCAACCGCGTCAGCATGTCCTGTGTGCGGGCGCGCACCGCCGGCAACATCTCGGCGCTTAGAATCTTGTGCACATCCTCCACAACGACGGCTTGCTGCTGGCCGATCGCGCGCTGCGCGATCGGGCTGGTAACGGGGAACGTGTAGCCCACCAGCGGTACACCGGCCAACTCCTGGAACGATGAGTCCCAGTTAGGATTGGAGACGAAGGTCACTTGTGCCGACCATCCATCGGGGTTCAGGGAGGCCAGCAGGCAGTCGAAACGCTGGCTGCTCAACTCCTCGCCGATGATGCGCAAGATGGCCCGGGCGTCGAACGTCGATTGCAGGCGCAGGCCGGCTTCGTTCAGCGTGAAGATGCGCTGGCTCAGGCGCACCAGGTTGTCTTCGGCGCGGCGGCGCTCGGAGATGTCGCGCGCTGCGCCCAGCAGTGCGACCTGGCCCTGATAGGCGATCGGCGTGATCGCGACTTCGATCGGCACGTGCCGGCCATCGCGCGTGACCAGGATGATCTCGCGTTGGCCCGGCGCTTCCTGATAGCGCCTCAAGCGCTCCGGCTTCGACTCGCGCTCGTCGACGGGAACCAGGTCGAGCACTTTGGTCGCGCGCATCTCGTCGAGCGTGTAGCCGATCAGGCGGGTCGCGGCGGCGTTGGCGTCGATGGTGCGCCCCTCCAGATCGATGACGAACAGCGCGTCGCGGCTGTTCTCGAAGAGCTCGCGGTAGCGCTCGGCGGCTTGCGCCAGTTGCGCCGTGGCTTCCTTGCGGCGGGCGATCATCTGGTTGAAGGCGATCGCCAGGTCGGCCAGGTCGCGATCGGCCGCCGGCTCGACGGTGACCTCGTCGTTGCCCGCCGACACCGCGCGCGCCGCGTCGATCAGCGCTTGCAGCGGAGGCTGAATGCGCCGGATGATCAGGCGCGCCATCAGCAGCGCGACGATGACGACGGCGATCGACAACAGCACGTTGCGAGCGACGACGTTAGCGATCTTGGCGTAGGCAATGTCGCGCGGCTCGCCCGATACCGCCAGAATCTCGGCGAGCGCGTTGAGGATGATCATGATCATCAGCGGCAGAGCCACGCTGACGACGAGCGAGATGAGGCGGCGGCGGATCGTCCACTGAAAGCGCATGGGAGTTATTTCTGCTTCTGCTCGATCTTGGCCCAGGTATCCTTCAACGCCACCGCCAGGTTGAAGACCGGCTTCTCCGGCGCCGAGTCCGGGTCGGTGCAGAAGTACCCCTGGCGTTCGAACTGGAAGCGGTCGCCGGGCCGCGTGCCGGCGAGGCTGCCTTCAACGCGACACTGATCGAGCACGGTCAGCGAATGAGGATTGACGTAGGCCGTGAAGTCGTCGCCGGCATCGGGATCAGGGCGGCTGAACAGGCGATCGTACAAACGCACTTCCGCCGGGATGGCGTGCGCGGCCGAGGCCCAGTGCAGGGTCGATTTGATCTTGCGGCCGTCAGGCGCGTCGCCGCCGCGCGTGGCCGGATCATAGGTGGCGTGAACTTCGACGACTTCACCCCGATCGTTCTTGACCACGCCCGTGCACTTGACGAGATAGGCATAGCGCAGGCGCACTTCGTTGCCGGGGAACAGGCGGTAATACTTTGGCGGCGGCACTTCCTTGAAATCTTCCTGCTCGATGTATAAGACTTTGGAGAATGGCACTTTGCGCGCGCCCGCAGCCGGGTCTTCCGGGTTGTTGATCACGTCCATTTCCTCGACCCGATCGCCGGGATAGTTGTCGATTACGAGCTTGAGCGGCCGAAGCACCCCCATGCGGCGCGGGGCGCGCCGGTTCAAGTCCTCGCGCAGGCAGTGCTCCAGCAGCGCCACGTCCACCACGCTATCCGTCTTAGCCACGCCGACGCGGCCGGCAAAGTCGCGGATCGATTCAGGCGTGTACCCTCGGCGGCGCAGGCCACACAGTGTAGGCATGCGCGGATCGTCCCAACCGCGTATGTAGCCTTCGCGCACCAGTCGGAGCAGCTTGCGCTTGCTCATTACGGTGTAGTTCATGTTGAGGCGCGCGAACTCGATCTGGCGCGACTCGAAAATCTCCAACTCCTTGAGGAACCACTCGTACAGCGGGCGATGCGCTTCGTATTCGAGCGAGCACAGCGAGTGGGTGACGCCTTCGATCGAATCACACTGGCCGTGCGCGAAGTCGTACATCGGATAGATGCACCACTGCTTACCCGTGCGATGGTGCGGCGGCTCGTGGATGATGCGATACATGACCGGATCGCGCAGGTTGATATTGCCGGAGGCCATGTCGATCTTGGCCCGCAGCACGCGCGCGCCGTCGGGGAATTCGCCCCGGCGCATGCGCTCGAACAGGCCGAGGTTTTCTTCCACCGATCGGTTGCGATACGGACTCTCGATGCCGGGTTCGGTCAGCGTGCCGCGATTCCGGCTCACTTCTTCCGCGCTTTGATCGTCAACGTAAGCCTTCCCCTTTTTGATCAACTTGACGGCGAACTCATACAGCTGGTCGAAATAGTCGGAGGCATAGAATTCGCGGTCTTCCCAATCGAAGCCCAGCCAGCGGATGTCGGCCTTGATGGCATCCACATATTCCACGTCTTCTTTGATCGGGTTCGTATCGTCGAAGCGCAGGTTGCACTTGCCCCCAAAGTCTTGGGCGATTCCGAAGTCGATGCAGATGGCCTTGGCGTGGCCGATGTGCAGGTAACCGTTAGGTTCCGGTGGAAAGCGCGTGTAGACGGTGGTGTAACGACCCGACTTCAAATCCTCGACAACGGCCTCGCGGATGAAGTCGGTCGGTTTGACGGTTTCACCAGCAGGCATATCCGGGTTCCTCGAAACGAAGTTGAATGAACCAATTATACACAGTGAGCGTCATTGCGAGAATCCCACATCGCCGGGTGGCGATATGCTTGCAGCGAGAAACTTGCGGGCTGCGTCGCGCCCATCCCGTCCTTGCGAGGCGGCGGCTCGCAAGGACGCACTCGGCAGCGAGAAGTTAAAGGCCTGCTGCTCGATCAGTCTTCCAACAACCGCTCGGCCTTCTTCAACCTCTGGATTGTCTTCTCTCGCCCCAGTGCTGCAATCGAGGCAAACAGCGGCGGCGATACCGTCTTGCCGGTTACGGCCACGCGAATCGGCATAAAGAACGGGCCGGGCTTCATGCCGGCGGCTTCGGCGGCCGCGCGGAAAGCGTTCTCCAGCGGCTCGGCCTCGAACGGCTCGAACGTGCTGAGGATCGTCTCGGCTTGCTTCAACACACGCAGCGTCGTTTCCTTCGTCATGCCGTTTCCGACGAGCTGCGCCGGATCGGGCGAGATGCTTTCGGCGAACAAGAAGTCCGTCATCTCCACCGCGTCTTTCAATGTCACCAGGCGTTCTTGAATGGCCGGTGCGATTTTCCGCAAGTGATCCCTATCGACTTCCAAGCCCGTGTCGAGCAAGAAAGGAGTGATACGCTTCACCAGTTCCTCGACAGGCAGGGCGCGGATGTACTCGCCGTTCATCCAGTCGAGCTTGTCGTACGGGAAGGCCGCGGGCGCGGGATTGACGTGCTCCAGGCTGAACAGGTTGATCAGTTCCTCGACCGTGAAGATTTCCTGCTCGATGCCTTCGCCGGGCGCCCACCCGACGAGCGCCAGAAAGTTGCGCAGCGCCTCCGGCAGATAACCGGCATCGCGGAACTCCGACACAAACACCGACTCTTCAAAGTTGCCCGTTCGGCGCTTGCTCATCTTGCCCTTGCCGGTCGGGTTCAGAATCACTGGCAGGTGTGCAAAGACCGGAGGCGTCCAGCCGAAGGCCTGGTAGATCTGATAGTGGCGCGGCAGGCTGGGCAGCCACTCATCGCCGCGCAGAACGTGCGTGATCTGCATATCGTGATCGTCCACCATCGCGGCGAGGTGGTAGGTGGGGAACCCATCGGACTTGAGGATGACGAAGTCATCCTGGCTGCGGTTCTCGACGGTAATCTCGCCGCGAATGGCGTCGCGGATGATCGTCTGCCCGTCGAGCGGCACGGCCAGCCGGACGACGTGTGGCCGCTTGGGATCGACTTCGCCGGGCTTTTTGTTTCGGCAGAGTCGATCATAGTGCGGCGACTCTTTGCGCGCCATCTGCTCTTTGCGAACCTGTTCCAGTCGTTGCGGCGAGCAGTCGCAGCGATAGGCTGCGCCTTTGGCAATCAGCTCCTCAGCCGCCTCCTTGAAGCGTCCCAGCTTGAGCGATTGGACGTAGGGGCCAGACGCCCCGCCGACGTCGGGCGCGCCGTCGTAATCCTCGTTCGACTTCATCCGGCGCAAGTCGGCGCGGGCAGGGCCTTCGTCCCATTGCAGGCCCAGCCACAACAGGCCATCCATGATCGCGCGCACACCGCCGGGCGTGTAGCGTTTCTGATCGGTGTCTTCCAGGCGCAAGATAAACACGCCGTTGTGCTTGTGGGCGAACAACCAGTTGAACAACGCGGTGCGTAAACCGCCCACGTGCAGGAACCCGGTGGGCGAGGGGGCGAATCGAACACGAACCTGATCGGTCATGGTCTCTCTTCGGTTGTTATGAGACGAAAGACGAAGGACGAATGACGATAGCCGCGTCGTTCGTCCTTCGTCGTCGGTCGGTCGTCAGAATTCGATTTTCTTGTGGCGCATGACGACGCTCTGCACGACGCCGAGCGCGAGGAGCGTGGCGACGAGCGCGCTGCCTCCGTACGACACGAGCGGCAGCGGCAGTCCGGCGACCGGCCCTAAGCGGAGGTTCATGGCGATGTTGATGGCGGACTGGAAGAAGATCATCGCGAACACGCCCACGGCCAGGACGCGGCCAAAGTCGTCGCGGGCGAGCGTCGCCGCGCGCAGCACGCGAATCAACAGCAGGCTGAGCAGCCCCAGCACGATCAGCGCGCCGGCGAAGCCGAGCTCTTCGCCGATGACGGAGAAGATGAAGTCGGTGTGGCGAACTTTGAGGAAGCGGCCCTGGTTCTGGCTGCCCTGCATGTACCCCTGGCCGAGCAGCCCGCCGCTGCCGATGCTGATCTCGGCCTGCAATAGGTTGTATTCGGCGTCGGAGTTGCGGCTGGGATCGATGAACAGCGCGATGCGCTCGCGCTGATAATCTTCCATCGCCGACCAAATCAGGGGAACCCCCACCAACACGACGACGATCAGCAGAATGGCGTGGCGCTTCTTGAGTCCGGCGATGTAAAACATCGCCAGGCCGACCACGCCGACGACGATCGCGGTGCTCAGGTTGGGCTGGACGAAAATCAAAGCCACCGGCACGCAGATCAATAGTATCGTCGCGATGAATGTCTTGAACCTGCCAATGCGTTCTTTCTGTGTGGCAAGATGCCCGGCCAGCGCCGGGATCAACAGCACCTTCGCCAGCTCGGCGGGCTGGATGTTGAAGAGCACTAAATCCAGCCAGCGGCGCACGTCGCCGATCTGGCTGGAGCCGAGCACCAGCGCGAGGATCAACAGCGCGCCGGAGAAAATGTAGAGCGCGCGGTACAGGTTGAACCAGACGCGGTAATCGATGGAGGCCATGGCCAGGTACACGCCCAGCCCCAGCAGCGCGAACTGTACCTGCTTGCGGGCCGCCTCGGCCAGGTCGCTACCGGGCGGCGCGCCGAGCGTGGCGCTGTGGATCATCAAGATGCTGATCCCGGTCAGCAGGATGATGGTGATCAGCATGATCCAGTCGAAGTGACGCCACGCCACCCGGCTGTACGACGATGTACCTCTCGCTTCTCGAATAACGGCCATAGGATTTAGAACGCGGATTCACGCGGATCAACACAGCAGTTGCCGCTTTGCCCTCCGCCGTAATCGTGGATTTGATCCGCGTCTTCCGCGTCTATCCGCGTCCAAATTCCAGGGCGTGTGGCGGTGAATCTATGATTGCCCTTTCATGCGCCGGCCATCGGCCAGCGGGATGTCGGCGATCAGTTTGTTGTCCCGACCTTCTTGCGAGAATGTGACGTGCACGCCGTCTTTGTCGATCTCGATGTGCTTGGAGATCACGGCGATGATTTCGTCTTTCAGTATCTCCAACATGCCGGGCGAGATCTGGCTGCGATCGTGCACTAGCACCAATTGCAGGCGCTGCTTGGCGATGTCGCGGCTGGTTTCCGGCTTGTGTCCGCGCAAGCGATTGAGCACGTTCATCATCCAGACCTCCCATCGCTGCGAAACAGGCGGCTGAGGCGCTGCAAGAAGCCGGCGGCTTCGCGGAACGTCTCGAACGGAATGTCTTCACCCAGCAGGCGGCGCGCGATGTTGCGGAACGACTGCCCGGCGCGCGATCGCTCGTCCAGCGCGGCGGGGCTGCCGCGATTGGTCGAGACGAGGATCGTCTCGTCCTCCGGGACGACGCCCAGCAGCTCGACGGCCAGGATTTCCAACACGTCGCCCGTGTCGAGCATGTCGCCGCGATTCACCAGTTCAGGCTTGAGCCGATTGACGATGAGTTTCGCCGGGCCTTTCTCCGCCGCTTCGACCAGGCCGATCACGCGATCGGCATCGCGCACCGCCGACACTTCGGGATTGGTGACGATGATCACGCCGTTGGCCGGCGCGAGCGCGGTGCGAAAGCCCTCCTCGATGCCAGCCGCCGAGTCGATCAAAACGAAATCGTGATCGGGACTGAGCTCCTCGCACACGCGGATCAGATCGGCGGCCTTGACGGCGCTCTTGTCGCGCTTCTGCGAAGCGGGCAGCAGATACAGATCGGGCAGGCGCTTATCCTTGATCATCGCCTGGCGCAGCTTGCAGCGGCCTTCGATCACGTCGACCACGTCGTACACAATGCGGTTTTCCAGCCCTAGCACCACGTCGAGGTTGCGCAGGCCGATGTCGGCGTCGAGGCACACCACGCGCTTGCCCAACAATGCGAGTGCGACACCGATGTTCGCGGTAGTCGTCGTCTTACCCACCCCGCCTTTGCCGGAAGTGATCGTCATGACTCGTGCTGCCATACCTGCCTCCTGTCGGCAGTCGCCAGTCGCCAGTCATCAGTCGCCAGTCATCAGTCGCCAGTCATCAGTTGTCAGTCAGCAGTCGTCAGTCAGCAGTTGCCAGTCATCAGTCATCAGTCATCGGTCGCCAGTCATCAGTCATCAGTTGTCAGTCACCAGTTGTCAGTCACCAGTTGTCACTACTACATCTTCACTGTCCATTCATTACTGCTCACTGACTACTGACTACTGACTACTGACTACTGATTACTGTTCACTGCTCACCGGTTCTACATTCCCCAGGGTTCTGCAGTGATCTGCCCCTCGCGCACGCGCGCCGTTTCGGGCCTGGGCTTGCGGCGGCGATCATCCGGCGAGCGCGTGATGTGGCTGCCGATGCGCAGTTGAGTCGGGGCCAGGTCGAGCGCGCAGACCACGGCGCTCTCGTTGCCCAATGCGCCGGCGTGCACCACGCCGCGCAACTTGCCCCACACCACGATGTCCCCGCCAGCGATGATCTCCGCGCCGGGATTCACGTCGCCGATCACGGTGATGCTGCCCGGATGCCGCAGCGACTGGCCCGATCGGATCGTCCGCCGAACCACCAATCCGGCGTCCGGCCACTCGTCGATGGGCAGCGCGGGCGATTCCGGCTGGGTCTCGAGTGTCACTTCCCACGTGCGCGGCTCGGGCGGCGGGGCGACCGGCGGGGGCATGTCCAACCCCAGCCGCGAGGCCGTTCGCCGCGTCCCGGCGTCCTCGCTGACGATCGCCCACAGCGTCACATCGTGCCGGGCCAGCAGATCGCGCGTCTGGCGCACATCGTCTTCGCTCAGTGCGCGCGGGCCGACGATCAGCGCGACGCGCCCACCCTTGAAGAACATGGGCGCTTGGGTCAGCCTCGCTTCGAGCGCGGTCAGCGCCTCGGGCCAGGGGCCGTCGCCGGGCAATGTCACCGATAGCCCATCGCGCATGCCCTTGATGACGATGCTGGTGAAATCGATGCTCATCGTCTGTTATCACCCTTCCACAGGTTTCACGCTTCGCAATGTGCGGGAGGGTTTTGAGATAGTTTCTTAGCGTCACGCTGATGAGGAGGCTTCGCAATCGCTGCGCGAGTTGCGAGGGATTATAGCACAAGTGAGATCACCAAGAGACCACGGCGTGCGTTTCAAATCGGGTGCGAACGGAGGAGGCCGACACTTCGAGGTTCTTCAAGTGCCGGACACCTTTCGACTCGCGCGGAAAGAGAGGGCTTTGCGCGGATCGAGGTGATCGAATCCAACGCGCTCACAACGCCCAACCAACTAACACAGATACAACTCAAACTCCACGCAAGCCTAACGCCAGGCCGCGCAAGGCTGTGCTAGTTTAGCGGTGTGCGAGAAGTTGGAATCGGGCGGTGCACGATAATGAGCAAAGTTAGTCGAGGGATGAGCAAGGCGCGTGGGGTGTGCCTGTCCATCGGGATGGTGTCTGCGCTCATCGTGCTCGGCACGGCCCAGGCTGAAGAAGGTGAGCCGCGCGAGGGCCACTTCTCTGCGCCGGATGTCGAGGCCTTTTCTGCGACCTCGGCCTCGACGGCAATCCCCGGTTTCTATCAGACCAGCGAATACATGATTGGCCGCGTCGCCGTCGGCGTGATCCTGCCGGAGAGCGATGGGACAATCGATGCCGAGCTGAACACGTGGAGCGCCGATCAACGCCAGCGCGTCCTGGCGGAAGTGCGCGCCGGCCTGGAGTGGTGGTCGCGCCAGGCTCCCCAAGCGAACCTGACCTTCGTCATCGACGATCACACGACCGATCCCATCGCCACCGGCTACGAGCCGATCCGGCATCCGCAGTACGAGGAGGGCCTGTGGATCGGCGATGTGATGTCTCGACTGGGCTACGCGGGCGGATCATACTGGACGCGCGTGCGCACGTACGTGAATGATCTGCGCGAGCGGTATGACACGGATTGGGCCTTCGCCATCTTCGTCGTCAACAGCGCGGGTGATACAGATGCCGCGTTCGCCGATCGCTACTTCGCCTATGCGTACATTGGCGGCCCGTTCCTGGTGATGACCTACAACAACGCGGGCTACGGCATCGACAACATGGATGCGGTCGCCGCGCACGAAACCGGCCACGTTTTCCGCGCGCTCGATCAATACGCCAGCGCCAACATTGTCTGCACGGCCAAGTCGGGTTATCTGGGCGTCGAGACGCAGAACAGCCAGCGCGCTGGCTGCGCCAGTAACCTTCCCAGCATCATGCGCGGCGGGATTTACCCCTACACGGCCAACGCGATCGATCCTCACGCGCGCGGGCAGATCGGCTGGCGCGATTCGGACGGCGATGGTCTGTTCGATCCGGTCGATACGACGCCCACATTCAGCGTCGATCCGGTCACTCGATCCGATGACGGCTGGAATTACGCGGGCCGCGTGTCCGACGCGCCTTATCCGTCTACGTGGCGGCCGCCGGCGACGATCAACACGGTCTGGGTCGAGTATAGCGTCGATGGGGGCGGATGGTTGCCGGCCGAACCTGCGGATGGTCGCTTTGATTCGCCGGACGAAGCCTTCGCGCTTCAGCTCAGGTTCGCTGTCAGCGGCAATCATCGTGTCGAGCTGCGCGCGCACACCCGCTTCGGCAGTGTCTCTTCGCCGGCCGGATTCGTCGCCGTCGTGCCCGATCCAATCGATGGGGGGCTGGATACCTGGTTGGAGCCGCCGCCGGCCGGGCTGCCCGGCGTCACGAGCGCGACCTCCCTGGCGGGCATGGCCTCGTCCTATCTCGATGATGGGTCCCCCGCCGTGGCGATTGACCGGGTGGAGTATCGCATCGATGGAAGCGAATGGCAGATCGCCCAACCGCAAGACGGCGCGTTCGACGGTCCGGAGGAAGGGTTTGTGATTCCGCTGGGCCTCCAGGGTGGCGCGCATCAGATCGAGGCGCGCGCCATCGACGCGACCGGAAAAGTGGAGCAGAACTTTGCGGCTCTACAGGTGAGCACCGGCTACCAGGCGTACATCCCGGCTGTGCAAAAGTGAATGCTCCTCCCGCGAGTCTGAAAGTCTGTCTGAAAAGCCGCCAGATTAACCACCAAGACTCGAAGGCACCAAGAATCTCCAAGTTTTCTTGGTGTCCCTCCGTGTCTTGGTGACTTGGTGGTGAGTTCTGAGACTCGCGGAAGGATGTGTTACTCCCACACCCTCACATATTCAAACTCTACTGTCAACGCCTCTGCTGCGTAGCGCCACGTCATTAAGCCGATCCCATTCCTTTCCCGCGTCGTTTCCACCTGGGCCGTCACTTCCTCGTTCACGTAGAAGATACAAGATACAGCGCGGCACTCCACTCGCAGCGTATTGGCTGCATTGCCGCGCCGAACGTGCGGCCACGGCCGCCACGGCTGCACATCGACCCAGCCAGCGCCTGCGTTTCGCATCACGTTGAAGTAGCCGTCGCCACTGATCAGAAAGGCGGTCTGTTCACGGCCGTTCCCCACGACGAGGCCATAGCCGTTATCGGTCGATCCGGCGATGGCGCGCGCCTGCGTCTCGACGACGAACCCCGGGACAGGCAGCGCGTGGATCGCCAGCGCAGGCGCATCGGGTCGAGCGGGGTGCAGTTGAAGCTCTCCCCGGGCAATCGAGCCGTCGCGCGGATCGAATGTCCACCCGTTCGCTCCTGCATCGAACTCGTCCGACCACAGCGGCGTCTCGCGGCGCACGTCGGGCTGAGCGAGGATGGCGATGATCGTCAGCGCGATCGCGCCTAGTGTTGCAGCCATGATCCACACGACAATGCGCCACGTATTCCTTGACAGCGGAGCATCGCTGGGGTATTCTTCGCGCGTGCTGCCCACCTCACCCTCCCGAAGTCTGCCGGGGCTGCTGATCAAGACCGCACTCGTGCCGGTAGTGATCGCTTTGCTTGCGCTGGGGTCATCGGCGGCTTACGACGTTTCGGAACAGGGTGTGGCAATGGTCGGAGTGCAGCTGTTGCCCGTCGCCACCTCGACGCCGACATCCACTCACACGCCTACATCAACTTACACTCCCACACCCACATTCACTCCAACCACCCAGCCAACCAGCCAACCCACTGACACGCCAACACCCGCCCCCACTTCCACCGCCACGCCTCGACCTCGCCCGCAGCCCGACGGCGTGAAGCGATCGGCGCATGTGCCCATCTTAATGTATCACTACATCTCTGCGCCGCCCGATCCCGCCGATCGCCTGCGCGTCGATCTGTCTGTTTCACCGGAGATGTTCGCGGCGCAGATGCAATGGCTGGCCGAGAACAATTATCACACCATCACGCTCACCGATCTTTACTATTACCTGGCTATCGGCGAGCCGCTGCCGGAGAACCCGATCCTGCTGACGTTCGACGACGGCTACGTCGATCAGTACACCAACGCCCTCCCGATTCTCCGAAAGCACAACTTCGTCGGGACATTCTTCATTCTATCCGCGCCCGCCGACGTGGCTTCGCCGCGCTACGTGACGTGGGAGATGATCACCGAGATGAGCGCGGCAGGGCAGGATATCGAAACGCACGGGCGCGATCACGTCGATATGCGCCGCCGCCCCGACGACTTTCTGTATTACCAGATCGTCGGCACGCGCCAGGGCGTCGAGGCGCACACGGGCAAGCCTGCGCCGTTCTATGCTTATCCTTCCGGCCAGTACGATGCCAACCTCTTGCGCTTCCTCAAGCAACAGGACTTCTGGATGGCCGTCACGACCAAGAATGGCCGCGTCCACACACTGGACTCTGCGCTTGAGTTGACCCGCATCCGCATTCGAGGCAGCGACTCTCTTAAAACATTCATCGCCAAAGTGACGGCGGGCAAATGACCCCATCCTCTGCATTTGGTTGCTCCCCCAATTAGGCCATCGTTCGTGCAAGCGGGTTGGTATAACGTTGAAGCGTGATGCGTTGCATTTGTACCACACTCCGGTGCAATCTCCCTGCGCTTGTACAGTAGCCAGATCGTCCCAAACCCTTTCAGCGATCGACTCTGATAGGTTTTGATGGCCGGTTAGTGCTACATTTGCCACCAGATTCATGAAGCCCGTCATGAGTTGACTTAGGCTCTTTGTTTAGATATGGCTGTTTCATCGCGTTTACCCGGATTCTATAACCAATCCCTCACCGATCGACTACAAACCGTTGCCGATCAGGCCGGGCTTACGCCGGACGAGGTTGCCGCCCTGTCGGGCGCGAGTGGCCTGACGGCCGAGGGCGCCGATCACATGATCGAGAATGCCCTGGGTGTGTTCGGCCTGCCGATCGGCATCGCGGCCAATTTCCGCATCAACGGGCGCGATGTGCTGATCCCGATGGCGATCGAAGAGCCGTCGGTCGTCGCGGGCGCATCCTTCGCGGCGCGATTGGCGCGCGACAGCGGCGGCTTCACCACCAGCAGCGACACGCCGATCATGATCGCGCAGGTGCAGGTGCTCGACCTGATCAATCCGCACGCGGCCCGATTGGCTTTGTTGGCGAACAAGCAGCGCCTGCTCGACTTTGCCAACACCACCGATCCGGTGATCGTCGGCCTGGGCGGCGGCGCGCGCGACATCGAGGCGCGCATCATCGAGGACACGCCCGTCGGCCCGATGCTGATCGTCCACCTGCTGTACGACTGTCTCGACGCGATGGGCGCGAACACGGTCAACACCGCCGCCGAGGCGCTGCGCCCGATGCTCGAAGAGATCACCGGTGGGCGCGTCGGCCTGCGTATCTTGAGCAACCTGGCCGATCGGCGACTGGCTCGCGCGATGATGGTAATCTCGCCCTCGGCGCTGGGTTTTGAGAATTACGACGGCGCGATCGTCCGTGACCGCATCGTCGAGGCGTGGGCCTTCGCCGCCGCCGATCCGTACCGCGCGGCGACGCACAACAAAGGCATCCTGAACGGCATCGACGCCGTCGTGATCGCTACCGGCAACGACTGGCGCGCGATCGAAGCCGGGGCGCACGCTTACGCAGCCCGATCGGGCCGGTACACGTCGCTGTCGCAGTGGGGCCAGGATAAAGACGGCAACCTGGTCGGCACGTTGGAAATGCCGATGGCAGTCGGCATCGTCGGCGGCGCGACGAAGGTGCATCCGGCGGCGCGCGCCGCGCTGAAGCTGATGCAGATCCGATCGGCGCGCGAATTGGCCGAAGTGATCGTCGCGGTGGGGCTGGCGCAGAACCTGGCGGCGATGCGCGCACTGGCGACCGAGGGCATTCAACGCGGGCACATGGCGTTGCACGCGCGACAACTCGCGCTGGCGGCAGGCGCGACGGGCGACGCGATCGAACGGATCGCGGCGCAGATGGTCGCCGAGAAGACCGTGCGCCTCGATCGCGCACAGGCGCTTGTCGAAGAGATCAAGCAGGCGGTCGAGCAGACTAGAAAGTTATCAGTGAGCAGTAATCGGTGAGCAGTAATCAGTGTGCAGTAATCAGTATGTAGTAATCGCTGATCGCCGCCAACTGATTACTGACTACTGTCAACTGATGACTGGCACGTGAACAGAGGATTTGCGACTATGGGAATGATGAAACCGAATCGACCGGTCGGCATTGTGGGTTACGGCGCGTATGTGCCGCGCTATCGACTGCCCGCGAGTGAAGTCTCTCGCGTGTGGACTGAAGGCACGGAAGGGACGCCGATTAAAGAGAAGTCGGTGCCGGGTCTCGACGAAGACGTGGCGACGATGAGCATCGAAGCCGCGCGCAACGCGCTGGCGCGGGCGCACGTCGACCCGGAGCGGATCGGCGCGGTGTGGGTCGGCAGCGAGTCGCACCCTTACGCCGTCAAGCCGACCTCGACAATCGTCGCCGAAGCGATCGGCGCGGTTCCGAATACACAGGCGGCCGACTGGCAATTCGCGTGCAAGGCCGGGACGGAAGCGCTGCAGGCTGCGATCGGATTTGTGGCGGCAGGCATGGCCCCGTATGCCTTGAGCATCGGCATGGACA
>DATBWU010000081.1:0-10270 GCA_036514635.1 Anaerolineae bacterium
CTCTCCAACTCTGTTGGAGAGAGGGGAAGGGGTGAGGGCTTATACCTCGCCGCGCGCCTCACGCGCTAATCGCTCGAAGAAGGATACCATGACCGCGTGGCGCTCTTCGGCGATGGCGCGGCCGGTGGCCGTCATCAGGAGATCGCGCAGGCGCGACAGCTTCACCACAAACTCGTGATGCGCCGTATGCTCGCCCGGCTGTGCCGCGCCGCGCGTGAAACGCTCCACGTAATCGGGCGCGGCCGCGCCCCACAAGCGCCGGCCGAGCACGCCGGTATACGCAAAGACGCGCGCCACGCCGATCGCGCCGATCGCGTCCAGCTTGTCGGCGTCGAACAGGCAGCGCGCTTCAAGCGATTGGGGAGGCGGGCCGGATCGGTAGCGGTGCTGGAGGATTGCCTGCGCCACCGCTTCCACTTTCAAGGATGGATGTCCCTTGAGAGTCTCGCGCGCGCGTTCGGCGGCGACTTCGGCATGGTCGCGGCCCGATGCATCGCCGCGCGCCACATCGTGCAGCAGCGCCGCCGCGCGAACGATCTCCACGTCCGCGCCTTCCGCGCGCGCGATTCGCTCGGCCATCGCCGTAACACGCAAGACGTGATCGAAATCATGAGCCGGATCGCGACTCTCCGGATACAGCACACGGGCGGCGTCGATAGTGATCATCCGTCGCTATGACATCCGTCGAAAGCTGGCCTTTGTGTCTTGGTGTCTTGGTGGTTAATCTGGCGGCTTTTCAGACAGGCTCTAACGGTACACGGGTGCGCCGGTCGGGAAGGGTCGCGCTTCGCCGGTCGCTTCCAGGCTGCGATAGATCTCGATCCATTGCGCAGTCACAGTGCGAATGTCGAAGCGCCGGCTCAGGCGCTTGGCCTGCGCGCCGAGATGCGCGCGCAGCGCGGCATCGTCGCACAGTTGCCGGATCGTCTGCGCCAGTTCGATCGGGTCGCCGGTCAGAACGCCCGCCAGGCCGGAGCCGTCGTCGGTAGAGAAATCCCCCCACCAGCCGGCCTCCAGTCCCAGATAGGGCAGGCCGCACGCCATCGCCTCGATGACCGACACCGGGTTCGTCTCGCTGATCGACGGCGTGGCAAACACATCGGCCATCGCCAGAAGCGGCGCGACGTGCGCGTTGGGAACCGCGCCTAGAAAATGCACGCGGGGGCGAATCGGCGCCACTTCGGCTTCCAGGTCTGCGCGCGACGGCCCATCGCCCACGACCAGCCAGTGCGCGTCCGCGCCGTCGCGGATCGCGCGGATCAGCGCCTCGGCAAACACGCTCAGGTCCTTCTCCGGCGCGAGTCGTCCCACGTAAATGAACAGCGTCTGCCGGGTGTCGATGCCGAATACGCGCCGATCGATGCGGTCTTCGATGTGATCGAACTGATCCAATCGGATCCCGTTCTGGATCACGCGGATGGCGTTGGCCCGATCGGGGACGAGTGAGCGCAGCCAGCGGGCCGAGTCACGCGAGGGAGTCGTGGTCAGCGCGCTGGTGCGAATCAACCGGCGAATGCTGCCGAGGATATAGCGGCACAGGATCGGCTGCAACCACGATGGATAATTCTTCACGTAGAAATCGTGCCGCGTGTGATTGGTGAAGACCAGCGGGCGGCCTGTCCGCCTGGCGATGCGTGCCGCGATCAAGCCGATGGCGACCGAATCGTGCGCGTGGATCACCTGCAACGATCGCGCTGCGCGCGACGACGCCCGATTCAGCCACACCGTCGCGTGAAACTGCGATGTGCCCAGCCGCGCGCCGTGCGTGCGCCACACGTTGGGCGGGTCGATTGCATCCCCGGCCGGGCCGACGGTGAAGACGTGCGCGGCCTGACCCTGCGCTCGCAGCTCGGCGTGATACTGCGCCACCAGAACGCTGACACCGTTGATCACGGGCGGAAAACTATCGGTGAACTGACCGATGCAGAGTGCTTGAGCGTCCTTCATCTTGCCTCTCCTTGCGGTCCACTGTGTCCGCGCGGCGGCCTGCGCTCCGCACATTATTTGCGGGGTGATGGCGAAGTGTCCGCGTACTTTCCGCTACGGGCATCTACGACCGAAGGGCGACACCCACATGAGCACGGCACATCACGCGCAGCGAGCGCCGGCTTCAGCCGACTTTCACGAAATCAGCCGCATGAGCAATGACCTTCGCTCAAACCGGCTACCGGTGACGTTGGTGAGGTGCGCGGGCCGCCAGAATTATAGCACAGCCAGGGGCATAACCCAGTGAGGCTTAAGGCTGATTCTTGCGGGCGGACTGTCTCCCGATCAAATGTTGGTGCGATCGCCGGGGCCTGTTTAACCGCAGAGTACGCCGAGAACGCTGAGGAATTCAGAATCTCTGTGCTCTCGGCGCTCTCGGCGGTGAGAACCGCCCCGTAGAGGAAGACTGTCGGCAGGCGCTGAACACGGCCTAAGCGGCTTTAGGAGTGGAACCGGCCCGCCGCAGGATGGCTTTCAGCCTCTTTTCGAAATCGCGGCGCGACAGCAGGACGCGCCGGCCGCAGGTGGTGCACTTGATGCCGATGTCTGCGCCGATGCGCACCACCATCCATTCATATCCGCCGCACGGGTGCGGCTTGCGCATACGAACGGCATCGCCCACGTCAATCTGAATCGGCATCGCGAACCCCCTGAGCCGTGGATGATCCGAATCATCGGCAACGCCTCAGCGCCAGTGATTGCACACAAGCCGATTTAACCACGGAGACACAGAGGGCACAGAGGTTTTGCCTTTCAGTTTTCTCCGTGTCTTCGTGCCTCCGTGATTTTATTCCTCGTTAGGTTCCGGCTCGTCCGGGTTAGGACACCGAGATTCGCCTTCGGGGGCCTTTTCCGTTTCGTTGCATGACCAGCCGGTAGGTCACCGTCGTCACCGTGACGCGATCGAGGTCCTGCAGCGCCAGGTTCAGCACGATCGCCGCGTTCTGATGCAGCGCCTGCTCGCGCAATCTCTCCATCACCAGGTGGCCGGTGATGACGTGAATGAAGCCGTGCGGCATTTCTTCCAGCAGTTTCAACACATACGCGCGCACCGGATCGACCAGATTGCGATAGGGCGAGGGCAGGATCGTCAGATACGCCTCGTCGCCGATGCGTTCCTGCCACTTCTGCCTGACCTGCTCGGCCTTCTCCGGATCGATGGCGACGTGCACCGCCGTCCACGGCACGCCCAGTGACTTGGCAAAGTTGATGGTGTGGATCGTCCCGGCGTGAACGTCATCTACCAGCACCAGCGTCTTGACCGGGCGCTGGCGGATATTCGGCCAGCGCGACCCCTGGCTCAAAATCTGGGCCACGCTCTGATAATGGCGGTGGATGCGGAAGAAGCCGTAGACCAACATCGGGATCAACACGACGACGATCCAGGCGCCTTCACGGAACTTGGCGATGGCGAACACCAGCATAACAAGACCCGTCATCACCGCGCCGATCGCGTTGACAGCCAGCTTGCTGCGCCAGTGTGGATCGAACTTGGCCGTCGATCCGTGAAGGTCCATCTCTTGCCCCGGCTGCAACCGCCCGATCGCGCGCCAGCGCCGCACCATACCCGACTGCGACAGCGTAAACGATAGGAACACGCCGATTGCGTACAGCGGGATCAAACGGGTCGTTTCGGCTTCAAAGATGATGACGAGCAGCGATGCGATCATCGCCAGCGCGATAATCCCCCACTGAAACACCAAGCGCCGCCCGCGGTACGTCAACTGCTTGGGCAAGTAACCGTCTTGCGCGACGATGCTGCCCACACGCGGGAAATCGGCGAACGACGTGTTGGCCGCCATCAGCAAGATCACCGCCGTCGCAATAAGCGCCAGCACGTAGAGGGAGCCAGGTCCGAACACGGTGCGCGCGATTTGCGAGATGACCGTTTCCTGCATACCTTCGTAGGCGAACACGCCGATCTGATGCGCCAACAGCGTGGTGCCGAGGAACATTGTCGCCAGGATGGTGGACATGACGATCAGTGTGCGCGCCGCGTTCTTGCTGCGCGGCTCTTTGAAAGCCGGGATGCCATTCGTGATCGCCTCGATGCCGGTCAGCGCCGTGCTGCCGCTGGCAAACGCGCGCAGCACCAGCAGCACAGTCAGCTGCTGAGTCTCTTCCACTTCCGCCGCCTCAGTAACCGTGACCGTGCCCAGTGCTCCCTGCAGCCATTGCACCAGGCCGGCCCCCAACGTCAGAAACATCATCGTGACGAAGAAATACGTGGGCAGGGCAAAGGCGCGTCCCGATTCCTTCACGCCGCGCAGATTCACCAGTGCCATCAGCCAAATCACCGCCAGGGCGATTTCCACTTTGAGCGGGTGCAGGGCTGGTGCGAAGGAGGCGATCTGTTCAACGCCGCTGGAGATGCTCACCGCGACGGTCAGAATGTAATCGGTCAGCAACGCGGCGGCGGCCACCTGTGCCACGTTCGGCCCAAGGTTTTCGCGCGTGACCGTGTACGCGCCGCCGCCGCTGGGGTAGGCGTAGATCGTCTGCCGGTACGAGATCGAGACAATAATCAGTAGAAAGACGATGACCAGCGCGATCGGGATAGACAGGGCAAAGATCGCCGTACCCGCCAGCGCCAGCACGATCAGAATTTCCTGCGTGGCGTAGGCGACCGACGACACCGCATCGGAGGCGAACACGGCCAGGGCGACCTTCTTGCTGATCGCCTGGTGCGGTGCGTCAGCCGTGCGCAGGGGCGGGCCAAACAGAAGCGTCGCCAGTGACCGGCGCGAGCCGGTTGCAGTTGTCGCCATCACGAACGCCCCAGGAGCACGGCCAGCGCTTGTCGCTGTGAGGCGTGGATGACCGCCAGCACTTCGTCGAAGGCGTGCAGCACGGTCTCGCCGCGCGGCGTGATGATATCGCCTTTGCGGATGACGGCGACCAGCGTGCAATCCGGCGGCCAGTGGACGTCCCGAACCGCCTTGCCATCTACGAAGGCGGTTTGGGCGATCTTCTCTTCCACGATTTCGATCTCGCCTTTTCGCAGCTTGAGCAACGTCAGCATATCGCCCAGCGACATTTCTTCGGCGATCATTTTCGCCATCAAGTCGGCCTGATTCAACGCCACGTCCACGCCCATCTCCGGTGTGAACAACCAGGCGTTGCGCGGGTTGTTGACGCGGCCAATGATGCGCGGCACGTTATACTCGAAGCGGGCCAGGCTGGTGACGACCAGGTTAGTCTCATCGCTGCCGGTGACCGCCGCGACGACATTCGCCTTACGGATGCCCGACTGTTCCAGGCGCGCCGGATCGGTCCCGTCGCCGGGATGGATCACCTCTGCCGGCAGTTCGCGATGCAGCTTGGTCAGCACCTCTTGCCGGGGTTCGATGATGCGAATGGTGTGTCCTTCTTCGATGAGCAGCGATCCCAGGTGCGATCCGACCTTGCCGCCGCCGATGATCAAAACAAACATGAGTCCTCCTACTAAAGCAAGGAGTGGCTGCTTAGAAAGTCCGAATTGCACCGCTGAGATCGCTGAGAGCGCAGAGAAATTCCTGGAAAAACTCGGCGTCCTCTGCGGTGAGAGGCCCCCTTGCTAAGCGCTCTCCGAAAAGGTGTCAGAAACACAAGCGCGTCATCAGGCCGCTTGCAGGGCCGCCTCCAATTGAGGCAGCGAGTCCGTCGAAATGCTCAGGTAGATCAGGTCCGATGCCCGAAGCGTGTCGCCGGGCTTGGGGATGAACGCACGCCCGGCCCGCGTGATCGCACAGACGATGGCCTGGCCGCCCATCACGCTCGAGGCCGGCTCGCCGACCCACGCGGCGGGCACCTTGGCTTCGAGGAGTTTGACCTCGCCGTGGCCGATCATTTCCATGTCGATCAAGCCGGGGTGCAGCAGCAACTGCTGGATACGCTGCGCGCCCCACGATGAAGACGCCACGGTTTGCAGGCCGAGCCGCTCGTACACCTCGCGCCGATCGGGGTTATAGATGCGCGCCACGACGTTGGGCACCTGATAGATGTCGCGGGCGATCTTGGCGGCGACGATGTTGGCATTGTCGCTCGACGTGCAGGCGGCGAAGGCCTTCGCCGATTCGATGCCGGCGCGCTGCAGCACCACCCGATCGAAACTGATGCCCTGCACCGTGCGCCCCTTGAAGCCAGGCCCCAGCCGATCGAACGCGTTGGCGTTCATATCGACCATAGTCACATCGTGGCCCATCTGCGACGCAGACACGGCCAGTTCCGCGCCCACGCGCCCGCATCCAACGATTAGAATGTTCATCGAATCACTCCCCCGCACACAGGCAAATGAAAAGCCCACCCTGCGGGACGGGCGGGCCAACGCGCCAGTACAACGCTCGTCAACTCAACAACGCGCGGAATTATAACGGGCTGCCCGCTGCGTGTCAAAAGTGAGCGGCTGGCGCACGGGAGGTGGTTCCCAAAGACCTGCGCCGAACTCAGCGTACCAGAATACGCTTCACCTGCTCGGCGGCGCGCTGCAGCGCCAGCATCACTAGTCCCAGTTTCGCTTCGTGGCTGACCATCACCGCTAACGCGGCGTCGGCTCCTGCCGGCACCACGACGATCCCTCCTGCGCTCCCGTCGATCAGGATGCGGCTGATCGAGCCGCGCGCCAACTGCGCCAGCACCTTGTCGCTGATGGCAATGATCGAGGCAGCCATCGCCGCCACCTGCGGGCTGTCGGCCGGATTCTCGGCCCGCCGGCGCCGGCCGTCGATCGACGGCACGTGCGCCGCGACGACGAACCCGTCGAGACTGACGACGACGGTGCCCTGCAAGCCTTCGACGGATTCGTGCAGGCTGCGCAGAACATCCTCGATGTGATTGACGCGATACTCGGGCATACGCTCACTCTTGCTGCCGAGCTGTCTCCGTCTGAAGCAAAGTATACCACGCCTGGCGGGTCAACGAATCAGCGAGCCAACGCAGGAGCGCTCTTTGTCGCTGACTCGTTGACTCGCTGATTCATTTCAGCATCGGCATCTTGATGTCCATCTTCTTAGCGAAGGCAATCGCTTCGGGATAACCCGCGTCGGCGTGGCGGACGACGCCCAGGCCCGGATCGCTGGTGAGCACCCGCTCCAGCCGCTTCGCCGCCTCGGGCGTGCCATCGGCGACGATCACCTGCCCGGCGTGCTGGCTATAGCCGATCCCGACGCCGCCGCCATGATGGAAACTCACCCACGTCGCGCCGCCGACCGCGTTGATCAGCGCGTTGAGGATCGGCCAGTCGCTGATCGCGTCCGAGCCGTCGCGCATGCCTTCCGTCTCGCGGCGCGGGCTGGCAACCGATCCCGCATCGAGATGATCGCGCCCGATCACGATCGGCGCGGACACCTCACCCCGCGCGACAAGTTCGTTAAACTTCAACCCGGCCTTCGCGCGCTCGCCATAGCCCAGCCAGCAGATGCGCGCCGGCAGGCCCTGAAACTTCACTTTCTCCTGCGCCAGTCGAATCCAGCGCTGCAGGTGTTTGTCGTCCGGGAACAGTTCGAGGATCGCTTCGTCGGTGCGGGACAGGTCTTTCTCGTCGCCGCTCAACGCGACCCAACGGAACGGCCCTTTGCCCTGGCAAAACAACGGGCGGATGTAAGCAGGCACGAAACCCGGATAGTTGAAAGCATCCTTCACACCCGCATCGAACGCGCGCTGGCGCAGGTTATTGCCATAGTCGAACACGACCGCGCCTTTCTTTTGAAAATCGAGCATCGCGCGCACGTGCCGGGCCATCGACTCCATCGATCGGCGCGTGTACTCCGCCGGGTCCGCCGCGCGCAGCACATTCGCCGCTTCGAGCGACATGCCGCTGGGGACGTAGGATAACGGATCGTGCGCAGGCGTTTGATCGGTCACCACGTCGGGAACCACGCCGCGCGTCGCCAGTTCGGGGAACACGTCTGCCGCATTCGCAATCAACCCGACCGACAAGGGTTGCTGCCTGCTTCTCGCCTCTTCCACCAACGTCATCGCCTCTTCGAGCGTGTCCACCACCACGTCGACGTAGCGCGTCTCCAGCCGCCGCTTCGCCCGCGCCGGATCGATCTCGACGATCAAGCCGACGCCCTGGTTCAGCGTGATCGCCAGCGGCTGCGCGCCGCCCATGCCGCCCAGCCCGGCGCTGAGCACGAACTTGCCTTTGAGCAATTCGGCCCAGCCCTGCCGCTCGGCGAGCGAGGCCAGCGTTTCAAATGTCCCTTGCAGGATACCCTGAGTGCCGATGTAAATCCATGACCCGGCGGTCATCTGGCCGTACATGATCAACCCGTCGCGCTCCCACCGGTCGAAATTGTCCTGCGTGGCCCACGCCGGCACGATGTTCGAATTGGCGATCAGCACACGCGGCGCGTCGGGGTGCGTTTTGAACACGGCCACCGGCTTGCCCGATTGCACCAGCAGCGTCTCGTCGTTCTCCAGTTCTTTCAGCGCGGCCACGATGGCATCAAACGCTTCCCACGAGCGCGCGGCCCGGCCTCGTCCGCCGTACACGATCAGCTCGTCGGGCTTCTCCGCCACGTCCGGGTCGAGGTTGTTCATCAACATGCGCAAGGCGGCTTCTTGCAGCCAGCCTTTGCACGAGAGTTGCGTGCCACGCGGGGCGCGGATGGCGCGGTGTGACATGGGACTCCTCCAAGCAATCTCATTCCAGTGCAGGTAGTGGTTATCTGGTAAGTGATGCCCACCGCAGAGGACGCAGAGGACGCAGAGAATTTCCGCGAATGAAACCATTCGGCTATTTGTGAAGCATGGGATTTACCGGTATGATTTTAACCACATGCCCACCTTGATAGCACCATCTGCGACACTGGTGACCGACGCCGACATGGAGAAGCTCCGGCGCGAGAGTGTGACCGGCTGGCTGCGCGGGAACGATCCACGCCGTCTCACGCCGACCTTCCACTTCGGCCCGGAGGAGTCGCGCCCGGTTGTGGCGGGCGCACTGGAAGGGGCGATCGCGTTGTACATCGGCGCGCCGATCGTCGGCCCGCGCGAGCTGGTCGCCGTCGATCGGCTGGCGCTGGCCGGGTTCTCCTTCCGCGACACCAAGCGGCATATTCACACGCAGACCATCGCCCTGTGGCTGGTGATGCCCAAGGAGATTGACTGGGCGATGCGACTGTACTATGCCGCCTGGAACGCTTATCTCACCAGTCAGTCACTCGCCATCTGGCAGCCCTGGCAGGAAAACGGCATTCTGCCGATCACAGCGCTGCGCCGCATGCGCGAGCGACTGCTGCAGGAAGCCGTCGGCGTATTGACCCGCCTCGAGCTGATCGAGTTCCTCAAGCACCTCGACATACTCGCTGCCGAGTGGTGACCCTGGTGAGGTGACCGGCACTGCCGCAGGCCCTCGCAGCGACACATGCGCCGCGCCGCGCGCAGCGCAGTGCGGTGAGCGAAGGGGGTGAAAGCGCCAGTCGCCTTCAGTAAAAGCGCCGGCTACCCTCCTCGAATCAACATTCCAACACACAGTATAATCCAAATGTAACTGCTCATGGGCCCGGGTTTCCGTTCGCCGGACGATGAATCGTCCGGCTCAATCACACGCAAGCCGGGTAAACCCGGCTAACCGGCGGCAGTCGGCTTCAGCCGACTTGCATGATTTCAGCCGGAGAATGAATTCTCCGGCGACGAGGCGTAAGCAGTCACATCCAAATAACGCGGGTGGCTGTTAAGGGTGCTCAGGCTTCCGAGGTCTCGGAGACTTCGGAAGTCTGGAATGAGCCAGTGTTTCTCATTTGATTTTGTAGACCTTCTGCTATAAACTGACCCTGAGCCACCCCGACCCTTTGAGCAAAAGCGACCTCGATGAATCGATTGTCCGACAGTTTCTCGAAACGCATCCCGCTGGTCATTCCGGCCATCCTTATGCTGATCTGGGGCTTGCTGATCGGCCCCATTCGCGGCCTCGTCGGCTTGATCGTCGAAGCGCTGATCGTGTACCTGTTTTTCTGGTTCGTGGTGAAGCTCGCCGGCCCGCACGTCCTCCCCATCGACCACAGCAGCGCAGCGCAAGTCTCAGTATCGAGACGGCTATTGTGGCGCTTTGCTAAGGGGGCCTCGATGCTCACGGCGGTGATCCGTGAGGGCAGGGTCGCGCCAGGACCTGACGGAAAAAGCCGCGAGCACGCGGGCGGCAGCGGAGTCATCGATGTCGATAGCACGAGTGTCGTCGTGCTGATGACGGGCACACAGTTGAGCCGGATCGAGGGGCCGGGCGTGGCCTTCACCCACAGCGAGGAGAGAATCGGGCAGGTCGTCGATCTGCGGGTTCAGATTCGCAGGCAAGAAGTCGATC
>DATBWU010000082.1:0-5074 GCA_036514635.1 Anaerolineae bacterium
GCGTCGAGCGGCGCTCGTCCATAGGCGCGCGCCAGTTGCACATTCGCTTCTTCGATATGCGAGCCGAGCGCCTCGGCGAACGCGCCGCGATTCGCCATCAGCCCGGCGCGCAATCCGGTGCGCGCGGCCTTATCGGTGTACGCCGGGCCGATGCCGCGCTGGGTCGTGCCGAGGGCGTCGGCTCCGCGCCGCGCCTCCCGCGCGCCGTCGAGCGCAACGTGGCTGGGCAAGAGCAGGTGCGCCGCCGGATCGATCTTGAGGCGACGCGGATTGAGTTCGGCGCCGAGCGCGTTGAGTTCGTCCACTTCGCGCGCCAGCGATCGCAGGTTGACGACCATGCCCGCGGCGAGCACGCACTGGCTGCGCGGATGGAACGCGCCCGCGGGCACGAGATGCGTGCGGACGAGCGTGTTGCCGATGGTGATGGAGTGGCCGGCGTTGTCGCCGCCGTTATAGCGCGCGACGATGGCCGATTCGGCGGCGAGCCGGTCGGCGATGTGGCCTTTGCCTTCATCGCCCCACTGGGCGCCGATCAATGCGATGACGGGCATGGCAATCACCTCAGTTGAGTTTCGCCTGGCTGACACACATTCGACCCTCGCGATGCGGCGGCGAGGGTCTGCGGGACTGCATACGCACAGGGCGCGATTATAACACGATCAGTAGCGATGCTCTACATCCTTTGACGGAGCGCCCTTTCGGCATCTTGTCCGACGACAAGCGCATCGAATTCGACCATACTGATGCCAGTCAAGGAGGCTATCATGAAACGCACCCTCTCAATCCCGATCGTTGTGCTGCTCTCTCTGCTCATCAGCTCGGTGGCGATGGCCGCGCCCACGCAGGCCGGCGGGTACTACTACACCGTCCGGTTCGGCGACACGCTGTTCTCAATTGGCCGCGCAGCGGGTGTCAGCCCGTGGACGATTGCCAGCGTGAACGGCCTCGTGAATCCCAACCTGATTTACGCGGGCCAGGTTCTGTGGATTCCGGTCCAGACTCCGCCGCCGCCCGTGTGCGGTTACTGGCGTGTTGTGCAGTTCGGCGAGACGCTGTTCTCGATTGGCCGCTCGACGGGTGTGAGCGCGTGGTCAATCGCCTCGGCGAATGGTCTATACAATATGAATCTGATCTACGCCGGGCAGTCGTTATGGATTCCGTGCCAGTAAACGCCAACAGTTCTACATGAAGAGGCCCTTGCCTGTCCCGGTAAGGGCCTCTTACGTGATCAAGTCCCTGGGCAGGAAGTCGACGCGGTTCTGGTACATCAGCGTAACGTGGTCGTCTTCAAAATCGATGCGCGTGATGCCGGTGTTGTTCATCAAAAACCAGAAGCCGTCGGTGGCCGGCATGCCCAGCAGCGTCGTCATCAAGTGATAGTAGAAGCCGCCGTGGCTGATCACAGCGACGTGATCGTTAGTGCTGCCATGACGTGTGGTGAGTTCATCGAGGACACGCCGGGCACGCGCCAGCCATTGCTCCGGCTCTTCAAACGGGCGATTCCACCAACCCGACTCGTACATCGAGTCCGGCAGCACCAGATTCGGGAAGCGCTCAGCCATTTCGGCCCGCGCCAGCCCCGGCTGCGCGATTTTCTCCCCCGTCGCTTCGTCATCCAGATACATCCCGCCGGTCTCATGCAGATCGTCCCACGGCATGAGCGGTAACTCCAGCGCCCGAGCGACGATCGAGCCGGTGTGGGCGGCGCGAATCATCAGGCTCGAATACACGTGTGTGATGCCGAAGCCATTGACGTTCTGCGGGTCCCATGTGCCGTTCGCGCCATTAGAACCGGCCTGCCTCAGAGACTGGCCGAGCCGTTCGGCTTGCCGCAGGCCGATGTCGGTCAATTCGGGATCGTGGCTGCGTCCTTTCCACGAGCTGGTCTGATCGTAGAGTCGATTGTTCGTCGATTGGGCGTGGCGAATGAAATAGAATTGCATGTAACGCGTTTCCTCGCACATGATGATTGTGTGAGCGGCATGTAGTAACGACTGTAGTAACGACTGCACTGCGAGGGCAACTGAGTCGCTGTGACAGTCGCTCATTTCTCATGGCGAGCGACTGAAGTCGCCGCCAGAAATAGACATGCACGGAGTAACGAGTTTAGTCGTTTATGACGATGTATCAATCATCCCAGCCCTTCCCAGAATCGCCGGGCGGATGGGTTTTCCACACTTTGCGCAACCATGTACGGCCATAGTTTTCTGCTTCCACATACGTGTGCAGGCTCGACCACGGCCACTCGTACGGATCGTCCACGTACCGATGTTTGACAGGGTTGACATGGATGTAATTCAGCGCCTGATAGAAATGTGCGTCATTGCGTATCACTCGATCGCTGAACCGATACCAAACTTGTCGTTGGCCGGTTTGCCCGTCCGCCCAGTTCCATTCTCGTGAGGTCGTGCCGTGCAATTGCTTGAGCGCCGCTGACACCTGATCAAGTGACTCGACATTGATGAGGATGTGGTAGTGATTCGGCAGGACCACCCAGCCGAACACTTCGGCGCAAATACTCTGCATTGCTGTGAGCAAACGCACTTCGAACTCGGTGCGTCGATCGGGTAGAGCCATGATCGGAACGTGTTCGAAGTTGGCGGCGGTGATCAGGTAGTGGCCGGCCTCGCGAAACGGGTGTGGTGGCGCGTGAAGTGGGTAGCCGCGCTCGCGCCGCTGGCGCAAGACCTCATTCCGCTCTTCGGAGGTCAGGCGGCGATACTCGTAGGGCATGGTCGTTTTCACTGCAAGTAATAACGACTTTAGTCGTTAATGAGCGACTGAAGTCGCTACTACCATTGCTTAGCTCTCGCGACTGAAGTCGTGACTACAGCTGATACAACTCCCCATACTTTCTTCGCAGGTAGGCGATATACGATTCGATCTTCAGCGGCCCGCCGGTGACCCTTTCGATCAGCTCGGGCGCGGTGTACTTGCTGCCGTGCTGGTAGATGTTCTCGCGCAGCCAGTGGTGCAGCGTGTCGAACTGGCCCTGCCGCATCTCGTCTGGAATCTCTGGATGCGCCTTGAGCGCCGCGTCGAAGAACAGTGCGCTGAGGACATTGCCCAGCGTGTAACCCTGGAACATGCCGCCGACGAAGCCGGCGTACCAGTGGACATCCTGCAACACGCCGTCGCGATCATCCGGCGCGCGAATGCCGAGATCGGCCTGGTAAGCGGCGTGCCATACTTCCGGCAGATCCTTCACCGCGAGCGTGCCTTCCAGCAACTGCAACTCGAACTCGAAGCGGATCATCACGTGCAGGTTATACGTCACTTCGTCGGCGTCAGTGCGGATCAGCGAGCGCTGCACTTTGTTGATCGCGCGGTAGAATGCGTCGAGCGAGACGGAGCCGAGCGACTCGGGAAATACGGCCTGCAATTTCGGATAATAGAATTCCCAGAAGGGGCGGCTGCGGCTGACCAGGTTCTCCCACGTGCGCGACTGGCTCTCGTGCACGCCTGACGATGTGCCGTAGGCCAGCAGCGTGCCCTCAAAATCCCGGCAGATGCCCTGCTCGTACATCGCGTGGCCGGCTTCGTGCGTCGTGCTGAAGAAGGCATCCGTGAAGTCGTGCTCTTTGACGCGGGTCGTGATGCGCACATCGCCCAGCGAGAACTTGATCATGAATGGGTGAGGGGTCTTGTCTTGCCGGCCGCGATCGAAGTCGTAGCCAAAGGCTTTGATCACGTCCAGCCCGAAGGCCAGCTGCCGGTCTTCCGGATACCGCTCGCGCAGGAACGAATCGTCGGCGACGGGCTGAGATGTGATCGCCCGAACGAACGGCACGAGTTGCTCGCGCAATTGTGCGACCATCGCTCGCACAGTCGAGGCTTTCATGCCGTAATCCGACATGTCGATTAGCGGATCGGCAATGTGCTCGTAGCCGGGGAAGCACTCGGCCCAACGTCGGCTCAGCTCCACCGTCTTTTCGAGGAGCGGCCTCATGCGCGCGAAATCGTTGGCGGGCCGCGCTTCGGTCCAGGCCTGGTACGAGGCCGCCGAGTGCTCGTTGAATTCCGCCACCAGCGCCGCCGGCACTTTCACCGACTTCTCATACTCGCGGCGCGTGAGGCGGATCAGCGCCGCATCATCTGAATCGTAGGGCAGGCTCTCTTCGTAAGGACGCAGATCGTCGAGCAGTTTGCCGATCGCCGGCTCGGTGAACATCTCGTGCGCCAGCCGGCCGAGCGTCGCCAGCTGCCGGCCGCGTGCCTCTGCGCCGCCGGGCGGCATGTACGTCGTTTGATCCCAGCTCAACAGGGCATTCGCCGCGTTGAGATCGTCGATCGCCATCAACCGGGTTTTCAGTTCCTTCAGTTTCGCTTCCATGTAGCCCCCAGTGGAGAAGGCTCAAATGAACCACGGAGACACGCAGAGCACGGGGTACGCTGATCAACCTCTGTGTCCTCTGTGCCTCCGTGGTTATCTTACTCGGTGTTCTCGTTGTCGAGTGATGACACGACCTGCTCGATCCACTCCTCGAGGCTGGTCGCACCTGCCGTCGCGCGAGTGATGGGCGTCTCGCTCACGCGCTCAACCGGCAGGGTGAAGGTGAACGCTGCGCCCTGCCCGGCTTCGGAGCGCGTCCACACGTGCCCGCCCATGGCCTCGCACAACCCGCGCACGATCGACAGGCCGATGCCGAACCCGGCATGTGCCGCTTGAGGGGAATTCTCGCCACGGTAGAACGCTTCGAAGATGCGCTGCTGCTCCTTCGCCTCGAACCCGATGCCAGTGTCGATCACCGATACCGCCACATGCGCAGGCCGCTCGGTCGATTGACCATCCCACAGCGGCGCGGCGGCCAGCGTGATGCGCCCGTCGTCCGGCGTGAACTTCAGCGCGTTGCCGAGGAGTTGATCGAGCACCTGCCGCACGCGGGCGCGATCGGCGCGCACGCTGGGCAGGTTAGGCCGGATGTTCACCTCGAGCGACACGTGGCGCGCGTCGAGGCGCGGGCGATAGGCGTTAGCGGCGTCGGCCAACAGCGCAGCCACATCCACCTCTTCGACGCTTAATTCGATCCGGCCGCTATCGACTTCGTTGAACTGAAGCACGGCATCCGCCTGC